>PLHN01000042.1:0-1535 GCA_003139975.1 Acidobacteriaceae bacterium | reverse complement strand
GTGCCCTTCCGCATGGCCTTTGTGGACGGCGGCGCCAAAGCAGTGATGGCCTCCTACAACGCGTGGAATGGCACGGCGATGGCCGTGAATCCGATTCTCAAGAGCATTGTCCGCGAGCAGTGGGGCGTGGACGTGATTTCGAGCGATGGAGGGGCGGTGAAGCTGCTGGTGGATCCTCGTCATCTTTATCCCGACCAGAAGGCGGCGGTGGTTGCGTGCCTGAAGGCAGGGATCAACCAGTTTCTCGACGTATATAAGGATGAAACCAAGGCAGCACTGAAGGACGGAGCGATCACGGAGGCGGAGATCGACGGGCTGCTGCGGCCCAAGTTCCGCGTCACGATCCAGCTCGGGTTGCTTGACCCGCCGGAGATGGTGGCTTATACGAAAATTAAAGACTCGCCCGAGCCGTGGAATAGCGACAAGGACCGCGACGTCAGCCGGCGGTTGGCGCTCGAGTCAGTGGTGCTGTTGAAAAACGAGAACAACATTCTGCCGCTCGACAAGAGCAAGATCAAGTCGATTGCGGTAATCGGCCCGCTTGCCGACCAAGTGCATTGGGATTGGTATGGGGGCACACCGCCTTATGCGATCACACCGTTGCAGGGGATCAAAGACCTGGTGGGGCCGAACGTCAAAGTGAACTACGCCGCCTATGACACGCAGGCCGGCGAGGACGATGCCATGAAGGCGGCCAGCGAATCGGACGCGGCGGTCGTCGTAATCGGCAACGATCCGACCTGCGGTGACGAGGCGCATGCGTGGTACAACTCGCCGGGTAACGGTGGAGGCATCACGCTTCCCTGCACCGTTCAAAGCGATGGCCGCGAAGGCCGCGATCGGGAGAGCATCGATCTGGCGCAGGAGCAGATTGTGAAGCAGGTCTTCATCAAGAATCCGAAGACCGTTGTGCTGTTGATCTCGAGTTTTCCATTCGCCATCAACTGGAGTGTGGCGAATGTTCCCGCGATCGTGACCATGGCGCACGCTTCGCAGGATGAAGGAACCGCGCTGGCGAAGGTGCTCTTTGGCGAGTACAACCCCGGCGGGCACCTGGTGGCGACCTGGCCCAAGTCGGTGGATCAGCTTCCGCCGAGCATGGACTACAACATCCGCGATGGTTACACGTACATGTACTTCAAGGGTGAGCCACTGTTTCCGTTTGGCTACGGACTGAGTTACACGACCTTCAAGTACTCGAATCTGCGGACGAACTCCTCGGAACTGGCCAAGGACGGCACGATCACCGTCAGCGTGGACGTGACCAATACAGGCAGCCGCGCGGGCGACGCCGTGGTACAGCGGTATGTGAAGCACCTGGGCTCGAAGGTCGCGCGGGCGCGCGAGGAGCTGAAGGGATTCAAACGCGTGAACATCCAGCCTGGCGAGACGAAGACCGTCGAGATACCGCTGAAGGCATCGTCGCTGGCGTGGTGGGACGAGAAGCTGCCCGGATTCCGCGTGGAAGCGGAGGCGGTTCGGGTGATGGTCGGGAATTCGTCGAGCGACACGGAGGCGAGCACGACGGTGAAGGT
>PLHN01000024.1:2666-3045 GCA_003139975.1 Acidobacteriaceae bacterium | reverse complement strand
GGCCGGAAATTCAGTGGATCGGCGATCCCAAACTTCGGGAGCAAGTGACCGAAGCCTGGATCAAGGCGCTCGAGCGCAGTCCGCTGAAGCCTGATGATCTGAATCAAATTCCTTTTACTCTGCTGGTTCCAAATTGTCCGATCACCTTCATGGAGCACAAGCGCTGCGTCGTTCATATTGCGCGCGACAGTGCGAAGGCGATGACGAACTTCATGGGGCGGGCGCTGCCGATCGACGCGGACGTGGTGATTGCAGGCGCGATTCTGGCGGACGTCGGCAAGTTGCTGGAGTATGAGATTGGTCCGGATGGGAAGAGCCGGCAAAGTGAGCGCGGCGAAGCATTGCGCCATCCGTTTACTGGAGTCGCGCTGGCGATGGA
>PLHN01000024.1:0-2644 GCA_003139975.1 Acidobacteriaceae bacterium | reverse complement strand
GATTTCATGGCGTTTCTGCCGTTCAAGAATCCGAAGAACGTGAAAGTGAAATGAGGTCTCAGGTGTCAGGTTTTAGGATTTTACTGACAGCTGAGAGCTGACAGCTGCTCCTAGAGGAGATGTCCTTGTCACCACCGCAAGCCACCACCAAAGAAACCATCACCGCGACCATGTCCCGCTGGGCCGCGGGGCTTGAGTACAAGCAACTCTCGCAAGACGCGGTGCACCAGGCCAAACGCTTTCTGCTCGATTCGGTAGGCTGCGCGCTCGGCGGATATCGACAGCATGACGTGACCATTGCGCTCGAAGTGCTGAAAGAGATTGCCGGGCGCGGGCCGGCGACCGTGATCGGCACCGGCCAAAAGATGGACGCAGTTTCGGCGTCGCTGGCGAATGCCCTGATGATCCGCTGCATGGATTACAACGACATTTACTGGAAGCAGGATCCATCGCATCCCTCCGATATTTTTCCGGCCGCGATGGCGTGTTGCGAGCGCGCCCAGAGCGATGGTAAGGAATTGATCGTCGGATTTGTGTTGGGCCACGAGTTCGAAATGCGTTTGTGCGAGGCGGCGTTTCCGGGCATCCGCGAGCGCGGCTGGCATCACGCGACGCTGACGGCGTTTGTTTCACCGATCGTGGCGGGACGCGCTCTACATTTGAGTTGGGAGCAGATTCAGCATGCCATCGGCATTTCAGCTTCGCGGCATTGCACGATGGGCGCGGTGACTGCGGGCAAGCTGACGATGATGAAGAACACGGTCGATCCGATGGCGACGCAGAGTGGAGTTCTTGCAGCTCTGCTGGCTGAAAAGGGATACACAGGACCAGAACACGTGATCGACGGCAAGGAAGGTTTGGTGCACTGCCTCGGCCCGGAGTGGAAGTTGAACCTGCTGACTGATGGACTGGGCGAATCGTGGCGAATCACGCAATGCGGAATGAAGTTCTTCCCGACCGAAGCGTTGACGCATGCTCCCATCTCGGCGGTACTCGATCTGGTGAAAGAAAACGATCTGCATCCCGATGGAGTGGAGAAGATACAAATAAGGTCCCTGGCGCGCGCGGCCGACATTTTGTCCGATCCGAGCAAGTACGATCCCCACACCAAAGAGACTGCCGATCACTCGCTGCCGTATGTGATCGCGGCCGCACTGGTGGACCGGCAAGTGACGCCCGCGCAGTTTGAGATGAAGAGGATTATGGATCCGACGATCCGCGAGCAGTTGAAGAAGGTAGAAGTTGTGGCCGACCCGGAAATCGAGAAGGTCTTCCCGGCGTTACAGCGCGTGATTGTGACCATCACGGCGAAGGATGGACGCACGTTCTCGAAGCAGCTTGACTATCCCAAGGGTGATCCCCGGAATCCGCTAAGCGACGCCGAGATCGAAGAGAAGTTCCGCGCGCTGGCGGAAGGCGTGCTCTCGAAGAAGGCACAGGATAGGCTGATTGCAGCGATCTGGAACCTGGAAAAGTGCACGTCGGTGCCGAAAGTGATGGCGTTGATGAAAGCGGATGTGAAGAAGAAGCCGACCCACTCGAAGGCGAAGGCAAAAGCAACAGCCAAAGTGAAGAAACGATAAACACGTAGGGACAGCCGCCCTCGGCTGTCCAACCGGACAAAGCCCCGCATTGCGCGGTGATCGATAACAGGAACGCTTTGTTAAACGCTTTATTAGAGGAGCATCGATGGCGGATTTGAACGAGATCATTGCGGCGAGCCTGGCGGTACGGTTCACGAAGCTCGGCAGCGTGGTCCGTGAACTGGCAGCGCCCTTGAGCGAGGCGCAGTTCTGGGCGAAGCCTTTTGCGTTTGGCAACAGCTTCGGCCATCTCGTGCTGCATTTGACCGGAAATCTGAATTACTACATCGGTGCACAGATCGCAGAAACTGGCTATGTACGGGATCGTCCGCGGGAGTTTTCGGAAGCGTCGCGCCCGTCAAAAGCGGAGGTGCTGAAGAAGTTTGATGATGCGGTGGAGATGGTGGTGCGGACCATTCGAAGCCAGTCAGCGGACGAATGGTCGGCTGCTTACTCGGGAACAGGCGCCGAGGCAAAGACGCGGTTCGAGATGGTGCTGCAATGCGCGACGCACCTGCATCATCACATTGGGCAGATGATGTATTTGACCTTCGAATTGAAGAAGAATAGTTGAGGTTGGGCATGGGTCAGACGATCGTTGAAAAAATTGCACAATCGCACATGGCAGAAGGGCCGAAGCGCGCGCTGAGGGCCGGGGATTTTCTGTCGATTCGGCCGCATCGCTGCATGACGCACGACAACACTTCGGCAGTCATGAGCAAGTTCAAGGGGATCGGCGCGAAGAAGTTAAAAGATCCCCGGCAGATGGTTTTCGCGCTCGATCACGACATCCAGAATCAGGACGAATCGAACCTGAAGAAGTATCGAGCGATCGAGGCGTTTGCCAAAGAGCACGGCGTGGACTTTTATCCGGCGGGCTCGGGTATCGGCCACCAGATCATGGTGGAGCGCGGATATGTTCTTCCCGGATCGTTCGTAGTGGCGTCGGATTCGCATTCGAATATGTATGGCGCGCTGGGAGCGATCGGCACGCCAATTGTGCGCACGGATGCGGCCGCCGTATGGGCGACGGGCGAGTTCTGGTGGCAGATTCCGCGGTC
>PLHN01000041.1 GCA_003139975.1 Acidobacteriaceae bacterium | reverse complement strand
GGTGAAATCGTCAGCCCGCTTGAGCTGAAGCGCGCGGTGTGGGGCGAGGAGCGCGTCTCCAGCGACATCGCCGCAAAGTGCGTTGCCTCGCTGCGCGACCGGCTTCAGCCTGCGGATTGCGTTCAAAGCGTCTATAAGCGCGGTTACCGCTTCAGCGCCGCCGTCGAAACGGATGGCGCGCGGCCATCCGGCGAGTTGCCGCGACTCGCCGTTCTGCCATTTGCCACCGGNNAAATGGACGGCGGGCACTATGCGATCGCGTCGATCGTGGCCCGCGACTCGGTGTTTACGCTGGCGCGGCGCGGAGCCTCCGCGCACGAGATCGGCAAGACGCTGCAGGCGGATCTTGTGCTTAGCGGACGCCTTGAAGCGGCAGCGGGGCGGCACCGTTTGCGGGCGGAGATGATCCGAGTAGGGGATGGCGCGCAGTTGTGGGTCGAAGATCTACTTGTGGAGCGCGGCCGATTCAGGGAGATCTCCGCGGAGCTGGTGAACCGCTTGATCTGCCGTCTGGATCCCGCCAGCGTTTCCATCTCGGCCGTTGCAGTGAGCAGTGAAGCGCGCGAGACGCCTCCACAGCAAGACGAGGCGCAAGAGCTATACCTGAGCGCGCATCATGAGTGGCAAACGCTGGAGCGNNGGCGCGCGTCGACCTGGCGCATCTCTGCGTCACCCAATCGTTCTTCGGTTTTATGCGGGCGACGGTTGCGGCCGGTCTGGTGCGGCAG
This sequence comes from Acidobacteriaceae bacterium, assembly GCA_003139975.1. GTDB lineage: Bacteria > Acidobacteriota > Terriglobia > Terriglobales > Acidobacteriaceae > Acidiflorens. The sequence goes on along the minus strand of PLHN01000041.1, from coordinate 3,576 downwards.
GCAGCACAGGACATTCCCGATTGGGCCAGGAACTCAGAGGCTTTGCTGCCTGCGCTGGGTTGGATCCGATTTCATGTGGATCGCGATCTGCCTGAGGCTCAGAAAGCTTTTGCGCGCTCCGCGCATCTGCCTCACGATCCTTGGATCACGCGCCTGCGCGCCTCGTTTCTGCTCAGCCGCCACCGCTTCGACGAGGCGCTTGGTTTGCTGCGCGCGGCGATGCACGTCGATCCGTACTCGGGCTGGCTGCAGGCGCGGCTGGCGTGGACGCTGCATCTGGCCGGAGAGCAGGACGCCAGCGTCGATCGGATTCGCAAGGCGCTCTCGCTGTTCCCTGAGGACGATGGCGCGCATCTTTATGGGGCGATCATTCTCGGTTACAACAGCGAGGCCGCGCAGGCCGTCGAGCTGGCGCGCGCGTTGGCGACGCGGTTGCCGCACTTCGACCTGGCCACTGCGGTTCACGCCTATGCGCTGGCTTGCGCCGGGCACGGCGACGAGGCGGGCGCCCTGCTGGAACGGCTGCAATGGTTGAGCCGCGAGCGCTTTGTGCCGAATGGATTCAATGCGGCTGTTTATGTCGCGCTGGGCGAGCCGGAGGCCGCGCTTGAGGAGCTGCGCATAGCGGAGGAGAACCGCTGTCCGTGGTTTTTTCAGATGCTGGCCGACCCGCGGTTGAAGCTGCTCAAGGGCAGGCCGGAGTTTGAAAAGATGCAAAGTGCGCTGACCGCGATGGAGGCCGATGCGGAGAAGGGCGAGACGGGGTGGGCCGCAGCCGGTGCGGGGTGAGAGCGGGCGGTGCGGGTCTTTGCGTGAAAGCGGATCATGGAATGAGTATGCGCCGGGAGTGCGAAATAACCTGCAAGGTTCGGGAAGTATTTTTGAGGCGTTTTTTCCGTGGGTTGCGGGGAGCGGACGGGGAGACGTGGGTTGACGGGCGGGGACCTCTTCAAATCGCCCGATCCGGGCCTGGCGCGCGCAAACAAATGTCTTGAATCGGGGGTGTGAGTTCCAGCGGCGCCGGAAAGCGTCGTGGCGGCTCCGAGAATGATCCACTTCCACTAGCTCAATGCATGATTCTACGCCGCGCCGAAGAATGCGGAATCGAATGTGGTATTGGCTGGAGGGGTGGTAAGAAAGGAACGTGGAGGGATCCACACCCGGGCGGCCCGGCCCGAGCTCGACTAGAATTAGTCGCGATGGAATCACCCGGCTCAAAACCTGGCGCTAGCAGACCTGGCCAAATCCATCTGCAAATCGTGGAGGTTATGAAGAGGTTTCCGGAAGGCATTTCGGGTGGCCAGATTAGACAGGAACTCGAAAAGGACGGCTTAAAACCTGAGGATCAGACTCACCTCGACCGCCGCAAACGGGACTTGAAAAAATGGTTTGTTATCCGGAAAAAACTATCGACCGCGACCATTGACGGGAAGAAGCGGACCGTTGTGTTGTACCAGTACGCCGGCAAGCGAAAGGGCGTTACTGACGAAGGCCAAATCGGGATTAAGCTTCGGGCTGAAGTCATCCACAGTGCTCATGGGCGTTGCAAAATGTGTGTGGCCGCATGGTATCAAAACATGGCATTGTCTTAGCCGTTTCCTACAGGAAACCTCGAGCTTGGGGCAGTGGGAGCAATAGGGGCCAAGGGGGATAAGAAAGGTGGGGTTGGAACACTTGCAATATGACGATTGCGGTTGACGGTTATCTTACTGAGCCCAAGCTCGCTCTGGCACTCCACGCTATTACGGGTAGCCAGTGGGCGGGAGCCCAAATTGTGCTTCCGGGATCGCGTTACAAATGGGACATGGGATTCAACGATGGGGGAACATTGGTTCTCGTCGAATACGACGGAGACGACCACCATAGAGACAGCATGAAGATCAAAGCGGACCGAGAGAAGGATCAGCTGGCGTTTGAGAACAGAATGCGCGTCGCCCGGATACCCTACTGGGTCCAACTGGACAGCGTCACTATTAGGCACTATCTCGGGTTGTCCGTAGAGATAAAGCAGACGTTTCCCCACGGCTNNGAGCTTGACTCCTTACCGTTGGAAGTTCGCGGCGCAGTAATCGAGTCCTTGCGGCAAAGAGTCAACAGGTTTGGGCTAGAGTACGTTTTGCCCACACCGCTGAGAGGACTGTTAGGGTAGACGGTGCTGGAATCGAGTTCATGGAACGGGAACCTTCACTGGGCATTCCCGGCCTGGATCGGCGTATGCTCCGGCCACGTCACGTACAAAATTCACCGCCAACGTGTACGAGCCGACATGGTTTGACGAAGGTCTGCAGCCGGGTACAGTTGGAGCTGAGATGAGTCGTCGCTACGTCGGTTCGGTCGCATCGAAGATGGACGCCGTTAGGAGTTTGTTCTCTGGCACCTCAGGGTCGATTCGTAGGTCCCGAGTTCCTGTGGCAGGTATCGTCCCGAGCGGCGCTCGTTCGCTCTCCCCTGGCTGCGCGCCCTGGTTTTTCCGGCCACCGCCTTTCCTCTAGTAATACGTAGTCGCATTTCGTGCGACCCAATGAATCCTTGTAACGGCGCGGACGTATCTTCCAGCTATATGGCAGCTGTCTCAACTCCCTGAGGCGCGCCTTCCATGAACGCACATCCGCAATCGAGGAAATCAGCGACGATGGTGTAGGGCGACCAACTCCAAAGGCCTTGAGTAATTCGCCAATCCGGGTGTGGGCATTTTTAAAGGAAGAGACCCTTCGCAAGGTCTCCGGACGGATTCCCAACGAGCGGAGATACGCGCGAACGCCGTCCCTGCACTCCAGGCAAATTGTCCAAACGCTGGAANNCGCCCCCGCCGCAATCGGCCCACAATCGTTTTCCTTTAGCGAGAGCAAGCCCGTGCTTCGCGGCTATACGGCCGCACATCTGGCATCTTCCGTCCGCACGACGGATCGCTTCTTGCACAGCGACCTCGTCAGCTGCCGAATCCTTGCCCTTCGCTGTAGCCCTCTCGGAAATCATGTGTTCTAGTTTAGAACAAAAAACTGAGATCAGAAAGGTACGCTTCCGATGTGCCCAAGAGTGCGAAAAGGAAGAATATTTCGGGAAGACGAATACAGGAGGCCCGGGGCCGCTTCCGTCCGCCACTTACCCAGGACCGGCTCTCGGGAAAGCTCGCAAGGCTGGGCGTCCAGTTAGATCGGGCAGCAATCGCCAAAATCGAAAACAATCTCCGGGGCGTGCTGGACTACGAGCTACGTGCCCTCGCTAAGGCGCTGGGAGTGCGGGTCGACTGGCTCCTCGGAGGTGAGGAATGAAAGACGCCTCCGCCCGACTCCGAACCGCGACCAGACGGGCCAAGTCCGACGTTGCCAACAAGCTCGTAAGCATGTTCCTTCATGAATTCAGTAGGCAAATTTCCCAGGATTGGCCGCTGAAAGTAGACGGCGAGGAATACGAAGCGGCGGTGAGGGAGGCGTTCCAGAATCGGTGTCCTTATTGCCTACGCATCCTCTCGGATATGGACTGGGCTGTGGAGCATCTTGACGGAATGAACAGATGCAGGGCTGGCCTTCATGTACCGGGAAACGTGCTCGTGGCCTGTCGGAGATGCAACAACGA
>PLHN01000353.1 GCA_003139975.1 Acidobacteriaceae bacterium | reverse complement strand
GACTTGCGCTGCAATGCAGGCCATGTCTGGATGAACGGGGAAGCGGTGGTGGCGGCCAATCCGTACTACGCGGTGACGGACGCCGAGGGTCATTTTGAGCTGACCAATGTGCCGCCCGGCCAGTATGAAATCGTTGCCTGGCATGAGGGGTGGCGGATGGTTGGAATGGCGCCGCTCTACGATGTCATGACGCAGGTGCGCGTGAAACGTCCGCTATTCTCGGATTCGGTGACGTGGAGTAAATCGGTCACGGTGCCGGGGGGTGGCACGGCAGAAGTGCATTTCACGCTGGGCGAGAAAACGCCGCAGTTGGCGCAGGGGCACTGAGGAACGCGCTGGCCTCCCCGCTCTGCGCCGGGGCGGGAGTTCTTGCTTGCGGTAATCTCACATCCCGACCCGAGTAAACATCCCTCCTGTCTACCGGTACTTGAATCCCCTTTAACGGCGCGCCATCAGTAGAATAGAAGACAATCTCATGGGCCGGGTTTACTTTGACAATAACGCAACGACTCCGGCGCTGCCGGAGGTTTTGGAGGCCATGCGGCCTTACTTCGCGGAGCACTTCGGCAACGCATCCTCCATTCATCATCATGGGCAGGAGACGCGGGCGGCGGTAGAGCGGGCGCGCGAGTCGGTGGCCGCGTTGCTCGGCTGCCGCGCTTCGGAGATCGTGTTCACGGGCGGCGGGACAGAGGCGGACAACCTTGCCATTTTCGGAGTTGCGCAGGCCGGGGACCAGATTATTACGTCGACGATTGAGCACCATGCGGTGCTGAATGCTTGCCGGCATATGGAAGAAAAGGGCTGTGCAGTGACCTACATCCCCGTGGACGGACGCGGGGCCGTCGATCCGGCGGATGTGAAGCGCGCACTGCGGCCGAATACGAAGTTGATTTCCATCATGTTCGCCAATAATGAGACCGGCGTGGTTCAGCCGGTGGCGGAGATCGGGAAGATCGCGGCCGAGGCTGGAGTTTATTTTCATACCGACGCGGTGCAGGCGGCGGGGAAGATTCCGGTGCGCGTGGAAGAGATTGGGTGCGATCTGCTGACGATTTCTGGGCATAAGCTGCACGGGCCGCAGGGCGTGGGCGCGCTTTATGTACGGAAGGGAACTGAGTTGGAGCCAGTCCAGTATGGGGGGCGGCACGAGCGCTCGCGGCGTGCGGGGACGGAGAATGTTGCGGGGATTGTGGGCTTGGGGAAGGCGGCGGAATTGGCGGGGCTGGAGCGCGGGGATGATCGAAAGATGGCAGAACTGCGGGATCGGCTGGAGCGCGAGCTGTTGAGGATTGAGGCGAGCGGAGTGAATGGCGCATGCGAAAACCCCCATACATCGCAAAGTGCGCGATGTGCGGGACACCCTCTTGACCAGGGAAGACGACTCAGGGTTCCGAATACTACGAACATTTATTTTGACGGGATCGATGGGGAGGCACTCGTGATTGCGCTGGATTTGAAGGGGCTGGCGGTTTCTACTGGGGCGGCTTGCTCGTCGGGGGCGATTGAGCCCTCGCACGTTTTAGTTGCTATGGGACTGCCGCCGGAGCGGGCGCGAGCGAGCATTCGATTCAGTTTGGGGAAGCAGAATACGGCGGAGGATGTGGAGTTTGCTTTGTCGGTTGTGCCGGAGACCGTGGCGCGGTTGCGGGAGTTGTCCCCGGTGTGGAAGGGAGCAGCGAGCACCGATCTGCGGGCTGCAAGGTAGGGAGAGCGGCCGCATTGGAAGAGTGCCTTTCGGCGATTACAAAGCGCGTAAAGTGCGCAGGGGTCCTTCGGCTCCGCCGTGGCATTCGCCACGGCTGCGCTCAGGATGACAGATCATACAAGGTCCAAAAGCTCAGGAGCGAGAAGCTTGGTTTCAGAAACTATTGCCGTGGCAATGTCGGGAGGAGTGGATTCCTCGACCGTGGCGGCGATGCTGCGCGCGGATGGGCACAACATCATTGGTCTGACGATGCAGCTTTGGAATCAGCGGCGGCTGGCGGGACACGAGGGGATGCCGGAGCAAGTCACGGGACGGTGCTGCTCGATTGACGACATTTACGACGCGCGGCGGGTGGCGGAGACAATCGGGATTCCTTACTACGTGGTGAATCACGAAGAGCGGTTTGAGCGCGATGTGGTGCGGCCGTTCGTCGAGGAGTATCTGGCGGGGCGGACGCCCATCCCTTGCAGCCTTTGCAACAATCACTTGAAGTTTGACCAGCTTCTGATTGTGGCCAGGCAGATTGGGGCGGGGAAGATCGCGACGGGTCATTATGCGCAGGTTGCCTTCGATGAGCGCAGCGGGCGCTGGCTGTTGAAGCGGCCTATTGATCGGTCGAAGGATCAGACGTATTTCCTGTTTGGGCTTACGCAGGAGCAGTTGAGCCGGACGTTGTTTCCGTTGGGAGGAATGAACAAGCCCGAGGTGCGGGAGTTGGCGCGTAAATACAATCTTGTGATTGCCGAGAAGCCGGACTCGCAGGAGATTTGCTTTGTTCCGGGCGGCGACTACAAGCGGTTTCTCGACGCATATCTGGCGGAACAAGGAGACGCGAGGCGGATTGATGTAGGCGGTGAGATGGTGACTAGCGATGGCGAAGTGATTGGCGAGCACGCGGGCGTGCATAACTTCACGGTGGGGCAGCGCAAGGGATTGGGAGTGGCAACCGGTACGCCGCTCTATGTGATCCAGATCAAGAACGATTCTCGGCAGGTGGTGGTCGGGCGGGACGAAGATTTGTATTCGCGCACGCTGCGGACGCGGCGCGTGAACCTGATTTCAACTGCGGCCATCGGCGAGCCGATGCGGGTCGCGGTGAAGATTCGGCATAAGCACCAGCCGGCGCCGGCAATCATTGAGTCGGCGGGGCCGGATCAGATCACGGTGACATTTGATGAGCCGCAGCGGGCGATTACGCCGGGGCAGGCAGCCGTGTTCTACGATGGCGACGTGGTTGTCGGCGGCGGGTGGATTGAGGTGTGATAGGCAAGACTTTGCCTTGCACACCAGGCTGCCGGATGGGGCGCTGCTGTCGGGTCGTAACAGGGTTCTTGAGGCAACGGGTGAAGGGCGAGCGGCGCAAAGTTGTGAGGATGCCTGATAGCGTCATCAACGTGTAATGCGTCCCAAATCTGCATTGCTATACTGGCGTCGTGTTCTTCTGGGTCAAAACGGTTGCTCTCTTCGTTGCAACAGCGATACTCGCGTTCTTGCTGTCTTTGGCAGGGTCTTTGTGTCTTGTCCGTGTCTGGAGTGGACCATTCCGGCCCGCCGAAGATTCGCCCGGCGCTTGGATTATTGCTAGTTCTTCTGTTCGCGTGTGTTTCCAGTTTGTTTGTTCCCGTGTGCCTCGGCCTGGCCGCTGAGTTGGTGCAAGACAAAGTTCTTGCACGCCGGTTCAGCTGGGTGGAGGGTCTGTTCCGAGTACTCTTAACTTTACCCATGAGTATCGGTCCTGCCTATGCATTTTGGGTGCTAATCCATCGTGAAGATTCCAGACCAGCACACTGGCTGGCGAAGTTGATACTTCTCGGCTGTGTGTCCGCGGTATTCACATACTTAGCGTTGCGAATCAAGAGACAGTTCAGACAGTTGACACAGCCCCGTACCGTGGTAGGTGGTCATAGTTGCTGATAAATCGCCGTTAAACTCAAACTCAAGGTTGAGGCGGCCAGACCTTGCCATTCATGTCAAGCCATTCGCCTATGGGCTCATCTTTCCTGGGTTCCGAGCCTAGGCGTAACACGTTGCCGTCCAGATCCTCTACCTGCATCTCATATGCCCATGAGTAGTTGGTCGGTGGATGACGGATTTTCGCGCTGCTGCGCCGGTATTCATTCAGGAGGGCATCGGCATCCTCGACGCCGATCCAGACCCATGCGCCGGGATTTCCCTGGTCGCCTTCACTTAAGAAAATGTGGCAGCGGCCGCGTGAGACGGATGCGAAGAATGGGGATTCTCCTTCGGGGAACTGCCAATCTTTCTTGAAGCCAAGAATTTTGACGTAGTACTGGATGCTCGCGGCAGCGTTTTTCACGCGCAAAATTGGGTTGACTCCTTCGAAACCAACGGGCGCTTGGCTTGGCGATGCCGGGGACGACATTTTGCAGCCTCCGCAGACGGGAGTTGAGGGTTAATTCGAGATTCGGATTCTACTACGGGCTGGCCAGTGTCGGCTCAGCGACAGCACTCGCGTGGCGTCTAGCCTTGCGGGTGACGTGATGGTTACTAAAAGTGACCTTTTGGGCTATCGCATAGCACATTGGTGGACTGGATTTGCCGATATACGAGGGGTAGCGTTAGGTCACGACGGGACCTCGGCAGGTGCTCCCCAGGTGCGGTTCCGGCGTGGGGAGAGATTTATGAAACTCTGGCATCTGTGCTATGCGGCATTGGGAATCGCGGTGGCGCGCTGGGTTTTCAAGCGTCAATCTCTGCCGGTAGCGGATCCGATTCAGCGTTTCCGAAGTTCTGGCCTGCTGTAGGGTTTCAATCGGCTTGAAAGGGCTTGGGCGCGCCCCGTTGCGCGCACTTCGTCTGAGCGCACCCGGCCCTTCTCGCTCTGTAAGGGCAAAGTCCGTCCTCGCAATGTGACTCCGGTAACTTCCTTCCTGTTACGTCTCGCCTCAAACTAGAACTTGACGTGGTTGAACCTTGCTTGCTTCCAGTGGACAGAGTCGCGACAAGCTCGCTTCGATCTTGTTGTGCCTCGACGGTAAGACGGTAGGAATCATGAGATTGAAAATCTCACTGTGGATACTGATTGTCCTTGCTTTGCTGGCCTGGCCGGTAGCGGCGCATGGGCAGGACGACAGTCCACCACCGGCCGATAGCCCATCGCTCGGCGACGTGGCGCGCAATCTCCGCAAGAGCAAGGCGCAGCCACCGCCGGCCCAGCAAGCTCCCGACGCCCCCTATAGGGTGGCCACTCCCGCCCGTGCTGTGATCGACAACGACAATCTGACGCAGGCGATTGAAGATGCAAAGAAAGGAAGGCCGGCGGATGAGGCCAAGACTGTGCTTTCCATCGATCCATCCGGTAACACGCTGAGGGTGACTTCTCCCGATGCGACCTGCAGCCTGTCTTTTAACGCGCGCGCCAGTTCGCTGCTCGTCAAGCCGGTGCTGGTCGAGACACTGCCACTCGATCAACTGGTCAAGCTGGACGGCCCCGGCTCGATTGAGGAAGACAAGCTGCAACTTGACCTTTTCAATGGAACCGAGTGGGATCTGCGCGAGGTGACGGTCGGCCTGACGCTGGAGCGCAGGCCCGGCTACAACGCCGAGGTGGCGGCGCGAGCGCGGGTCGTTCCAGCGAGCAAAATCAGGGGGACGCCCACCGTTGAGCGGCGCTCGGACGTGACACTTCTCTATCACCTGAAAACAGAAACGAAGGCCTTCAGCACGGCCGCAATTCGCGAAAAGATAGGGATCACGCCAGCCCCGGACGAAGACTGGCGCTGGTCAATCGTGGAAGCAAAGGGAATTCGACCGGCGGGGGCGCGGGTGGCGCCAGAGTCGTTGTCCCAGCCCTTGAACGCGAGACCGCCGGATCTACCCGCCCCACAGCAGTAGGTCACTCCTACGGACAGTCTGATTAAGTTTTCGGCAAAGAGGGCAAACCACAGAGTTCACAGGGGTGCACGGAGGACACGGACCCTCGATCCGTTGTTCTCTTATATTGTGTTCGATCACTATCGGATGATAATCTTACGAGGCGAGCGGGAGTAGTTCAGCGGTAGAACGTCAGCTTCCCAAGCTGGATGTCGAGGGTTCAACTCCCTCCTCCCGCTCCATCAGCTTAGTGGTGAGGACTGCGGTATTACTTTCCGCCCGTGGCCGAGGAAGCGGCGGATTGCGACAAAGCCCGTAACTGGAACAACCCAATTCCAAGGCCTCCCACAGCTCCGGCGAGCAGACCAAGTATCAGCAGGACGAACAGATTTTCAAGTGGGCTTTTCTTCTTTGCCAAGCTTTTCCCCTTTTAGCTTTGTGAATCAAATCATGCGCTCATGACAAGTCTAGCATGTCCGTTTCCATTCCACCCCGCGAACGCTATGTAACTTATTGAACGGCCTTGCACTTCAGGCTTGGTCGGCAGCGTGAACGAGAATGTGAAGAATCTTGCATCTCGACGGACGCGGTAAAGCGAATTCCGTTACCCCAAAGCGCCAATCGCCGCGGCATTTCGCTTGTCCGGGCTTTGCGACGTAGACTTGATCCGTTTCCAGGAGATCCGGAATGCAGGCTCGCGTTTTTTCCGTCTTTCGTTTCGTCATCTGTGTGGTCCTTCTATCGAGTTCGTTGTGGAGTCAGAAGCCCTCCGAGGCCGGGTCGCAGAATTCGGATCATGCTGGCTCGCCGAAACTGCGGCCGCGAATTGGGCTCGTGCTGGAAGGCGGAGGAGCGCTTGGGCTGGCGCACGTGGGAGTGATCAAGTGGCTGGAAGAGAACCGCATTCCCGTCGACGTGATCGCCGGCACGAGCATGGGCGGGGTAGTCGGAGGCATTTACGCGTCCGGCGAATCTCCGGACCAGATCCGAACGCTGGTGCGGACCATCCCGTGGAATCGCGTGCTGGGCGGGGCCATGCCGTATCGTGACCTGGCGTTTCGCCGGAAGGAGGATCGCAGGGAGTATCAGAATGCCTTCGAATTCGGATTGAAACAGGGGACGCAGTTTCCGAGCGGGTTCAATTCGGGGCAGCAGGTGGGATTGATTCTGGACAAGGTGGGACTGCCGTATTCGGAGATGAAGAGCTTCGATGACTTGCCGATTCCGTTTCGCTGCGTCGCGACAGACCTGGTGACGGGGAAAAAGTTTGTGTTCGACGGAGGATCTCTTGCCGAAGCGATGCGCGCCACCATGTCGATCCCGGCGTTTTTTGTTCCGGTGCGGGAAGCGGGGCTCGTGCTTGTGGATGGAGGCTTGCTCGACAACCTGCCGGTGGATGTAGCACGGCAAATGGGCGCCGACATTGTGATTGCGGTTCACCTGGAAACGCAGGCGTTCAATCCCAATGCGCCCTTGACGTCGGTGAGCGTGCTGGAGCGATCCGCCAGTGTATCGATTGAAGTAAACGAACTTGCCAGCATGGAGAAGGCCGACATTGTGCTGACGGCGCATTTGGAGAAATTCGATACCACCGATTACACACAGTTCGAGGCGATCGAAGCCGAAGGATATAAGGCCGCACAGCAAAAGAGCACATTGCTTACCCGATTGCAGGTGGACGAAAAGGAGTGGAAAGCACGGTTGGCGGCGCGTGCTTCGAAACGCCGCCAGCCATCCATACCGGAGTTTGTGGAGGTCACAGGAGCGAAGGGCGACATTCTTGCGGGCTTGCAGCACGACGTGGCAGACCTCGCCGGCAAGCCGATTGACCAGCGGAAGATCGACCGGGAAATGATGGCGATTACGGGTCTGGGCCGCTTTGCGCAGGCTGGATATGAGGAGACCACAAAGAACGGCGAGACTGGTCTCCTGGTCGAAACTCAGGAGAAAGAGTACGCGCCACCGACCGTGCACCCTTTGTTCGTGATTGACGGGTCGGATTACAAGAATGTGCTTTTTCAGGTTGGTGCGCGCATTACCTTTCTGGACGTAGGTGGATTCGGGTCAGAGTGGAGGAACGATGTCATCGCGGGCTCCGAGTATGGAGCGAAGACGGAATTCTTTCATCCGCTCAACTTTCACACCGGTTGGTTTGTGGCGGCGCATGGAACAGCCGATAGCAGTCCATTGAACGTGTACCAGCGCGACAAGATTCTGGGCGAGTACCGCGACCGGATATTCGGCGGGGGAGTCGACTTTGGCTACATGTTTGGGCGCACCGCTGAAATGCGGGTGGGATATGACGAGGGGTATCAGAAGATCAGCGAGGATATCGGGACACCAGTAGAGCCCACGGTGCGTGGCCGTTACGGGATAACTTCACTCAGTTACCGGCTGGATCGTTTTGACGATCCTATGATTCCACGGCGCGGGGAACGGCTTGAATCGACATTCCATTTTTATGATACGAAGCCAGGCACGACAGACTTCGTGCCCACGGGCGAGCTGCGGCTGGGGCTGGCGGAGCCGATCAACGCAAAGTCCTCCGTCTTATTCTTCGCCTCGGGAGGCACGTCATTCTCGACTCGGGATACAGGCTTTCCGCCCTTCAGCCTGGGCGGGCCGTTACGGCTGGGGGCTTATGGGCTGAATGAATTATTGACTAACCAATATTTCCTGGTGCAGCCCGCTTTTCTCTATCGCTTGCGCGAACTTTCGCCGTTGCTCAAGCAGAACGTTTATTTGCTTTCGATGTATGAGGCGGGGAAGGCCTACGGGCAGCCCGCTGGCACGGCAGGAGTGGCGCAGGACGGGACTGTTGGATTGCTGTTCCAGACGGTGTTTGGGCCCGTATTTTTTGGGGGCAGTTTAGGAGACAGCGATCACCGCAAGTTCTTTTTCAATGTAGGCAAGTTCTTCTAAGCGGTGATCGCCAGGGTGACGACCGATAAGTGCTGCCCTGGATTTTGTAAAATTGTCCGCATGAAAAAGCTTAAGTCGCGAACGGGTAGTTCTCCGCAGAATAGCAAAGGTATTCCAAAGAGTATTGATGAATATCTGGCTGGGGTTCCTGAGCCCGCCCGCAGCACCTTGAACAGGATTCGCGCGGTGATTCGGTCCGTTGTGCCGCCGGAGGCTACCGAGACCATCAGCTATCGCATTCCGGCATTCAAGTATGGTGAAGTGCTGATTTGGTTCGCCGCGTTTTCGGACCACTGCAGCTTGTTCCCGACTGCCGCTGTGATTGAAGCGTTCAAGAAGGAACTTGCGCCTTACCGTACATCGAAAGGAACCATTCACTTTCCCACAGACGAGCCATTGCCGACGCCCCTCCTCAAGAAAATGGTGAAGGCGCGCGTTGCTCACGTCGAAAACAAGAAAAAGCGCTGATCCGTCAATTGCGGGGAAGCCCGTGGGTAGTGCGCTCATGCCAAACCGAAATCAGCCGTGCTAACCTCGTAAAGTCTTAAACGTCTTAGCCATGCATCGGTCTGCTCCGGAGTTTTGGCCGGCAGTTCCGGTAGCGTGCTTTGCGGAGGAATTCATGCTGTCGATGAAGGCAGGCTTTGTTCTCGTACTCTCGTGGATTTGTGCCAGCGCGCTTTTTGCCCAAAATGCCAATCCGGCGACTGCGGCTGCCGCCACGCCCCAAACCTATTCGCTGATTCCCTCGCTCGACAAGAGCCTGATGGACACGGCCGCGGACCCGTGTGTCGATTTTTATCAGTATGCCTGCGGGCACTGGGCGAAACTGCATCCGATTCCCAGCGATTCGCCAGAGTCAGACCAGTTCTACAACATGGAGCAGTACAACCGGCAGGTGCTCCATGGGATTCTGGAAAAAGCAGGCGTCGACGATCCGTCGCGCGACGCCAACACGCGCAAGATCGGCGACTACTACGCCAGTTGCGTGGATGATGCCGCAATCCAGGAGAAGGGATTGGCGCCGCTCAAGCCGGAACTGGACCGCATTGCAGCGCTCACCAACAAAGACCAGTTGCCGGAACTGCTCGCGCATTACCAACTGATCAATGGGAATGCGTTTCTGGGATATGGCTCGCAGCAGGACTTCAAAGACGCGACTCGGAATATCGCGGCGGTCACGCAAGGGGGGCTGGGGCTCCCGGAGAAGGATTATTACCTTCGCACTGGCGAGAAGGACAAAGAAATTCGCGACCAGTATGTGCAGCACATCACAAACATTCTCAAGCTGCTTGGTTCGAGCGATAAACAGGCCGCGAGCGATGCGGCCGCGATCATGAAGCTGGAAACAGCGCTGGCGAAAGTGTCGCTCGACGTAACGTCGCAGCGCGAGCCGCACAATGTTTATCACATGATGCCGGCCAAGGAGTTGCAGGCGCTGACCCCGGCATTCAACTGGGAACGTCTTTATCGGGCAACTGGGTCGCCCGAGTTTGCGGAGATCAACGTTGCCGAGCCGGAGTTTTTCAAAGGCATGAACCAGGTTATTAGCGAAACCGATCTCCCGACGATCAAGGCCTACCTGCGGTGGCAACTGGTCGCTTCGCTTGCGGGATCGATTCTGCCCAAGGCGCTGGATGAAGAGAAATTCGATTTTGGCGGCCGGAAGCTGGCGGGTATTCCCGAGCAGCAGCCGCGCTGGAAGCGGTGTGTGGGGAGCACCGACGGAGCTCTGCCGGAAGCTTTGGGCAAGGCATATGTGGACCAACAATTTCCGGCGGCGAGCAAAACCAAAGCAGTGGAGATGATTCATGACATCGAGGCGGCCATGGATCGTGATATTGACTCGCTGGATTGGATGAGCACGGCGACAAAAACACGGGCAAAAGAGAAGCTGCACATGATCGCCAATAAAGTGGGCTATCCCGACAAGTGGCGCGACTATTCCAAGCTGGAAATCGTGCGCGGCGACGCTTTCGG
>PLHN01000279.1:190-2670 GCA_003139975.1 Acidobacteriaceae bacterium | reverse complement strand
TTTCCGGCGGGAGCGATCGGGCTCTATCTGCTGTTGACCGGGAATCTGCGGCACCTGCTTAAGCTGCGGCTCATCTCGAGCACGTTGGTATTCCTTGCGATTGGCGCGCCGTGGCACGTGCTGGCTGCGCTACGCAATCCTCCACAGGGAAACGTGCGCGGATTTCTCTGGTTTTATTTCATCAACGAACATGTCAGGCGCTTCCTGGGTACACGCATGCCCAGGGATTACGACACAGTTCCCCTGGTGCTGTTTTGGGCGCTGCTGGTTCTGTGGCTCATTCCCTGGACGGTATTTCTACCGCAGTCGTTGCAGGAAATTCCCCGGCACTGGGCCAAATTTCGCGGACAGATGACGCGGCGACAGAAGGCTAACCTGCTGTTCTTCCTGTGGAACCTCGTGATCGTGGGGTTTTTCAGTTTTTCGACGCGGCAGGAGTACTACACGATTCCCGCCATCCCAGGGATGGCGCTGCTGGTGGGAGGATGGCTTGCGCGGGAGCGGGAATCGGGCGCGGACAGCCGCGAACGGCGCGCGGGGAGGATTTCGTCGGCCGTGTTGCTCGCGTTGAGCGCGGCGATTGCGGCGGTTGGATTTGTGTTGCTCTGGTTCTCGAAGGCGCCGCCTCCTGGCACCGACCTTTCGGACCTGCTCCGGAAAAATCCCCAGGACTATGCGCTCTCGTTTGGGCACTTCCTCGACTTGACGCCGCAGGCGATGGGAGCCTTTCAGTTGCCGCTGTTCGGCTTTTCGGCGGCGTTTCTAGTGTGTTCCTTCGCAACTTGGTTACTCCGGCGCAAGGGGCGCGTCGACGCAGCAAATGCTGCACTGGCGGCAATGATGGTGGTTGTCCTGGCATGCGTGCACAGCGCTTTTGGAATTTTCTCGCCCATTCTTTCCTCGAGAGATCTGGCGCTGGTAATTCAGGAGCAGCATCGCCCCGGCGACGTAGTGGTGGCGGCCGGACTTTATGAAAATGCTTCCACGCTGAATTTTTACGGCGGCTTCCATTTGCTCAGCTTGCATGCGCCCGGCGGCAACATGTGGTACGGCACCCAGTTTCCCGACGCGCCGCCTGTTTTCGAGTCCGAAGACTCTTTCCTGGAAATGTGGAATGGGCCGAAGCGCGTATTTTTGTGGACGGATCAGGAAGACCCTCCAGCACTGAAAGGGCTCACGGGTTACGTGATTGCGCGGCGCGGGGGGAAGACGATCTATTCGAACCGCGCGAATGTTGCTGCGGCGCGGTGAAAACCTAACAGCAATAACGACAGAGCGCACAGAGGACACGGAGAAGCACAGGGAAGCCGTACTTTCCGATCAGTTAGGAATGCTCGGCGGGATTTTGAAGAGGCGGCCTTGCTTTAGATAGAAATCGTCCCCGCGCCAGCGAATACGACTGCCCACCAGGCCTGCGCCCCAGACGATGGGGGCGATCAGATCGCGAAGCGGTAGCAGCCAAATATCTTGCAGAATCCTCCGATCCTGAAGTACCGTCAGCGAAGTGCTGAGTCCTACCAGAAGCCGCGCACTGACCGTGAGCGCGAATAGTGCCCACGCCCAGGTTGCTCCGCTTGACGCGATCAGCGCTGCCAATGCCCACGGCAATCCGAATGTGAACAGTAAGCCGAGATAGCCCCAACGGCGGGCATCGCGAATGGTGCGCGCCCAGCGCAGTTGATGCCTCCAGAATTCTCCCAGAGTGTAGGGGTGCAGCAAGGTCGCGACGGTTGTAGCGCTGAGTTCGACGCGCTTGCCGAGGGCGGCGATGCGGCGTCCGAGTTCGTAGTCGTCGGCGAGATAGTCGAGTATCGATGCAAAGCCGCCGATCGAAGCCAGATCCTTGCGGCGAAAGACGAGTGTTGAGCCAAGCCCAAAGTGAAGACCGTTTTCAAGAAGCCTGGCGGTGAGCACACCGGGGACGAAATCGGCCGAGATTCCCAGAGCCTCAAGACGCGAGCCGAGAGTGTTCGCGGCCTTCCCTCGATAGAGACACGTGACCAGGCCGATCTCCGGATCGTTCAGCGGGGCGGCGATTTGCCGCAGATAGTCCGGCTGCACGCGGATGTCGCTGTCGTTGACAACCAGAATCTCATAGCGCGCCTCGGGCACCATCTGCGCGAGCGTGCTGACTTTGACGTTCGTTCCGAGGATGCGATTACAGACGGCCAGTTTGATCGGGCAGGCGGGATATTTTGCCTGTATTTTCCTTACGATTTCGCAGGCGGGGTCGGCTGCATCACTTACGCCGAAAATGATTTCGAATTCGGGATACTGCTGCTCGGCATGACTGCAGAAACTTTCCCAGATTTCGGGATCGATTCCCTTCAACGGCTTGAGAATGGAAACGGGTGGCAGTACTTCAGCCGCGTACGCATTTTGCTTGCGGCGGGCGCTGAGGAAACTGGCGATTCCTAATAAGGCGAGCCCGTAGAAGAACAGGCAGCCAAGAGTACCGGCAGCGGTCAGCGCTTCCACCG
>PLHN01000279.1:0-178 GCA_003139975.1 Acidobacteriaceae bacterium | reverse complement strand
TCCGCCGCGGCGGAAAGAAAGCCGAAGGCGGCCCAGAAAACCGACATGCTCGCGGGTAGAGAATCCCAAACCGCGCGGATCGCATACGTGATGATGGCGCCAAGGAGCACGCCCAAAATTCCTCCGATCGCCGTCAGTGTAATCGCTTCCAGTGTGAACTGCAGCAGCACGTCGCGCT
>PLHN01000214.1 GCA_003139975.1 Acidobacteriaceae bacterium | reverse complement strand
CCGGAAATCGCCGGGTTCGGCCCGATGTAGGTCATGTCAATCGCCCCGGCAAACAACGCCTCAATCGCCGAGGGACCGGCATTAAAACTTTTCCACTCGATCTTCACCTGCGGGCCCATGGCCTTGTCGAACCAGCCGCTGCTCTTGCCTACCATCGCCTGCGGATGCGTGATATTCGGAAATGCACCGACGTGGATTACGGTTTGGCCCAAAGCTGGGTCGCTGGTGCTCAGAGTCAATGCGATGGCAATCAGGGAAAAAACCAAAAGGCGGCTTGATCTAGTCATGGCCCTGCTGTCCCGCGGCTAACGCCGCCATCGGCAACACGGCCGCATCCGGTTTCCTTTTCCTGGCGCCTCTTGCCTTCTCCGCAGTAGGAGAACCGTTCGGCGCCAGATCGGCAAGCGAGGTCCCTTCCAGAATCTTGGCGGCCGAATCGCGCACATCCAGAAAAACTTTGTAGAGCGCCCGGTGGTCGTCATTGCGGCCGATCAGCACGCGCAGCTGTTCCGCGTCCCCAAATGGAGCAAGCGGCCCGTCAATCAAGCGGATGATTTCGCTCAACCGGATCTCCGATGGCGGCCGGCGCAATCGGTATCCGCCCTTGGCGCCCCGAGCGCTCTCCAGCATGCGCGCGTTTTTCAGTTCCAGAAGAATCAGCTCCAGGAACTTCTCCGGCAGGCTTTCTTCGTAGGCGATGTCACGGATCCGGATGGCGCCGTCCTGGTAGCGCCGCGCCAGCATCGTCATCGCCTGCAATGCATAAAGTCCTTTTTGCGAAACCCTCATGATGGCTCACTTCCCATTATGTCTATGGACCCCATCGACATTATAGACACAGCACGAATTCTGCCAAAGCACAAAATGCCAGAAGCCCTGCCCAGCACGTGATTTCATTGCTTTAGGGATGGAAATACGACGGAGGAACTCCGCTTCAACTGCAGAATGTTGCACTTTTCGGAAAGCCGGACGTCGCTCGGCCGGCAGCTCTGCGCCGGCAAACCGGCTTAGCGCAGCCGCAGGATGTTGGCCGTGATATTGTCCGGGCCGCCGCGCTGCCGGGCCAGTTGAATCAGATCGTGACCCGCGCCCTCCGCGCTTTGCTTCTTCACCGCTTCCAGAATCTCCTGGTCCTGCACCTGTCCCCACAAACCGTCGGTGCAGATCACGATCACATCGCCTGGGCGCAAGGGCTCAGGCCGTCCTGGCGAATCCATGATGAGTTCCGGCATAGTTCCCACCGCTGCCGTCAGGATATTCCGTTGCGGGTGCCTCTCGGCTTCCTCGCGAGTGATCATTCCCGCTTCTACCAGCCGGCTCACATACGAGTGGTCGCGCGTTACCTGCGTAATCTGCCCGTCGCGAATGAGGTACAGCCGGGTGTCCCCCACATGCACGTAATGCAGGGCGTCGCCTACGATCGCCGCCGCGGTGCAGGTCGTGCCCATTCCTTGCAACGCTGGATGGCTTATTCCGTAGCGCCGAATTTCCTCGTGCGCCGCTTGCATCCCCTCGACGAGTGCCTGCTGCGGATCGTTGCCGTCATAGTCGCGGTAGGTCGCGACCAGTGTATCCACCGCCAGCCGGCTCGCCTCCTGGCCGCCCTCATACCCGCCCATGCCGTCCGCCACAATCGCGAGCCGCCCTTTGCGCGCGAAATCTTCGTCTTCCTCCGGTTCCCAATAGCCCAGGGAGTCTTCGTTGTTCTTCCGCAGGCAGCCAATATCGGATTGCCCCGACACTTCAATTCCGGCGCGAATCTTCATCGAGTCTCCGCTTCCGTGGCGACTACCATCAGCATAGCGTTCTTGAGCGGGTTGCAGCAAAGCCAGAGGATTATACGGGGTTTGGGGCCGACACTCCAACCGCAGGCCAAGAAAAAGGAATTTCAGACACACAAAAAATCAAACGGGGACGGCCGCCTTGCAGCCGTCCCCGGAAATCAAATGCGTGGGATCCTCAGCCGAAAGCTACTGTGTCGATTGGGGCCCGCATTCGCCGCTCGGGTTGGTACTGGCATTGTAGACGCCGGGCGCAGAAGCCATAGCGACGTAGACCGGTGGACTGGTGAATCCCTGATAGGTAGCCGTGACGATGTACGAGCCCACAACCGACCAGGCCGGTTGGGTTGCCGGAGGCACAGCGCTGTTGAACCAGCTGCAGGCAGATGGATCCACGGCCGTGAGCAGCCCGGTCGAGCTCAGCACGATTGTGTCGGGCGGAGCCGGGAGGAGATACGTACTGCCCGCGTCGACGCCACAGCATTCAACCGCATAGGGGTTATCCGGGTCCGTCGTCATCTGGAAGCCAAGACCAGTTCCGTGGAGAAGGACTTGCTTTCCGTTGCTGTAGTTGCCCCACACATAGAGCTGGATGGGCCCTTCCGCCGGCCCGTTGATACCGATGCTAACGGTGCCCGTTACAGCCTCGACCGTATTCGAGCTCGAGATCTGGATGGACTGCAAGTGATTGGTCGTTCCGCAACCCAGTAGACTGAAGATCAGAAGCGCGCATGCCAGCGCCGCAAAAATGTTTGTGCGTCTCACCGCAGATTACCTCCAAGAGAACTCTTCTGCATCGTGCCAGTCCCCGTCATACCGGGCAAGGTAACCAAAGTCATTGGACTGCCAGTTGGTACTCTCGGGGCCGCAGGCACATGTCCATCTGCTTTCTCTGCTTCCATTTGTCATTGCCCTTCTCCAACCGGCCATGAACTTCTAGAATCACCCTATGCCCGACGCAACGCCCGATTCCACTCCACATCCAAACTCAACGCCCGGCGCGGCCGCTGCGCCACCGCCTTCTTCACCAAATTCACCCACGCTTCCGGCTGCTCCCGCTGCGCCTGTCACCGATTTCCACATCGGCGACGAATTTGGCACCGCCAAACGCAATCTCCCACCGTTGCGCATCGTGCTCGCTGCCATCGCGATCGTCGCCATCATCGTGGCCATCGTCGCTTTCCACGAGCGCCCCAAACCCCAGGGCGCGGGCTCCGTCAACTTTGTGACGGGCGTTGAAGTCCCCGGCCAAAGTATCGTCCTCGCCGCCATCACCCTCACCTTGCGCAATAACGCCGATAAATCGCTCTGGATCCGCTCTCTGAAGGCGCAGCTCACCGCCGCCGACGGGCATGCCTACGAAGACGCAGCCGCCTCCGCCGTCGACCTCAACCGCTATTACCAGCTTTTCCCGTCTTTAAAGGAAAGTTCCGAACCGCCGCTCTCGCCTGAGACCAAGCTTCTACCCGGAACCGAAAAAAGAGGAACGATCGTCGTCCGCTTCCCCATTACGAAAGAAGCCTTCGACCAACGCAAATCCTTGGCCGTAACCATCCAGCCCTATGACCAGCCACTCCCAATAGTCTTGAAATAGGCCGCCGAAACAATCTGCCGCGCATGGACTTGTCATTCCGGCCAACCGGACGAATCTCCCTTTCCCCCCAGCATGCCCAAGCGACGCGGTTCCCTTATTCCTTCTCC
>PLHN01000313.1 GCA_003139975.1 Acidobacteriaceae bacterium | reverse complement strand
AGCCCACCGACAACATGAGCACCTCCGACGTCGCCGACTTGCTCAAGGGTCCCAAGGGCACTACTGTCCGCATTACCATGCTGCGCGAGGGCTCCGACCATCCGCTCGAATTCAGCGTCGTCCGCGACGAGATCCCACGTTACAGCGTCGATCTTCACTTCATGATCAAGCCCGGCATCGGCTACCTGCACATCTCCGGCTTCCAGGAGACGACCGAGCATGAAGTCACCGAAGCTCTCGATCAAATGGGAGACCTCAAGGGCCTGGTCCTCGATCTCCGCCAGAATCCCGGCGGCCTGCTCAGTGAGGGCGTAGGTGTAGCCGACAAATTTCTAAAGAAGGGACAACTCATCGTCTCCCACCACGGCCGCTCCTCGCCTGAAAAGCGTTACGTGGCCTCGCGCGGCAATGGCGGCAAAGATTACCCGCTCGTAGTCCTGGTCGACAAAGGCACCGCCTCCGCCGCCGAGATCGTCTCCGGCGCCATCCAGGATCACGACCGCGGCCTCATCGTTGGCGAAACTACTTTCGGCAAGGGCCTTGTCCAGACCGTCTATCCGCTCGCCGAAAACACCGGCCTCGCGCTCACCACCGCCAAGTACTACACGCCNNCGGCGGCGGCATCACGCCCGACGTCAAGCTGCCTCCTTACAAAAGCAACAAGTTTCAGGAGTCCGTGCTCCAGCACTACGCCATTTTCAATTTCGCCAAAAACTACGCCAACTCGCACAAAATCACGCAGGGCTTCGAAGTCGATGACGTAATCCTTCTCGACTTCCGCAAGTACCTCGACACCGAAAAAATTCCCTACACCGAAGCCGAGATGCTCGAAAACAACGACTGGCTTCGCTCCAGCCTCAAGAGCGAAATTTTCGTCAATGCTTTCGGCCAGGAAGAAGGCTTGAAGGTGCGCGCGGAAACCGATCCCGCGGTAATTAAGGCGCTCGAACTGATGCCGCAGGCGCGCGCCCTTTCTGACAATGCCAGGAAATTCATCGCCGCCCGCAACGCCGCTGCGCCAGCCTCGCGTTAGGCTGCTGTCTCATGAATTCGCGGCATGAATGGGAAGGCTCTTTTGGAGGCGTGGCTTCCAGCCGCGCCGATCACCGCCGCAGACCGTAGCCCTGACGGCACGCTAGGCCCGAAAAAGTCATCTCACCCAAACAACCTCATGAGGCCCGCCGACGGTAGATCCGGAGCCAGAAAAGAACAGTCCCTGCCGGCCGACCTCGCCAGCGCCTCCGCGGCCAGATAGCCGCTCCGCACCGCTCCCTCCATGGTCGCCGGCCATCCGGTCGCTGTGTAATCGCCCGCCAAGAACACGCGCGGCCACGCGGTTGCCGCCCTTGGCCGGAACTGGTCCACCCCAGGCGCAGGTGAGTAAGTCGCATGCACTTCCTTGATGACCGTCGATTTCACCAGAGTTGCCTCCCTCGACCCGGGGAAAAACTCCTTCAATTCCTTCACCGCCATCTCGACGATTTCCGCTTTCGATTTCTCCACCAGTNNCGCGATTTATGAAACATCCACTGAATCGTCCGGTCGAGCAGAACCGCATGATCAAGTTCCGAAATTTCGCGATCGAACCAAAGATGAATTCCGGTTATCGGCGATGTCGAAAGCTTGCCCAGCGCCACCGCCAGAGTATCCCCAATCTCGGCTTCGCTAGGCGCATCTCTCAGCATCCGCCCCAGAACATCAAACGGGACCGCCATAACCAAGTAGTCGAAGTTCTGCACCTCTCCGTTTGTCACCACTTTGACGCCGCCGTCCTGCCTACGAAACAACTCCACCCCCGCGCGCAGCTGAATCTCGCCCTCGCGCGCGCGAATGTAATCTCCCGCCGCGCTGTAAAGATCGGTGAGCGGAACCGTGGGAAGCCCCATCCGCCCCGCCGCTGCCGATTTCAAAAACGATTCGCGGACCACCTGCGCCGCATAGGGCACCGACACGCGATCCAAGTCCTCATTCAGCGCGCTAACCAGAATCGTCTTCCAGAAGCGATCAATCGCCTGCGCTGTCTGCCCGTGACGCCGCAGCCAGTCCAGGAACGACTCGCCTCGATCCGCCGGCACCGCTGGAGCGAGCGTCATCATCGCTCGCCCAATTGCCACCTTGTCCGAAAGAGTAAGGCAGGAAGCACGCAAGAACGCAGGAACGGTATGCAAGGGAGCCGGCAACGACGAAGGCCCGATGACCGACTCCCGGCCACCCGGTTCCAGAAAGGTCAGCCGTTCATACCACCGGATCTTTTCTTCAACCCCGGTTCGCCGATAGAAGTCGATCAGGTTCGTACAGCAGCCCAGCAACACATGCTGGCAATTGTCGACGACCTCGCCCGTGCCCGGATGTTGGTAGGAAGAAGCGCGCCCGCCCAGATAAGGGCGGCGCTCGAACAAAGTAACGCGGAACCCGGCATCGGCCAGCGCGCAGCCCGCGGCCAGTCCCGCCAACCCGCCTCCGGCAATCGCAACCGTCTTTGCCGACGACGACCGTTCCATGGAGGCCGGGCTCATCACAGCAGGCGTTTGACAAATCCTTTACCCAGAACGCTGACTTTTTCCGGAGTGCTCAACCGAACCCGCCGGGAGAAGACGTCATAGTCGTTGGCGGCGATCTTCTCCAGCAGCCGTCGATAGATCGTAATCAGCACCCACAGCCCAGGCTGGCTATCTTCATTTACTAGCGGAATCAGTTCTTCCCCGCTCTGGTAGTACTCGCGCGCGCGGTCTGCTTCAAAAGCCAGCAGCGGACGGATCCGCGAAAGTTCCGGCGTCGCCAGATCGGCGGCCAGTAACCCGAATTGCAGCAAATCTTCCTGCGGCAGATAAACTCTCCCCATCGCCGCATCTTCCTTCACGTCGCGAATAATGTTCGTCAGCTGGAATGCCAGCCCGCACCGCTCCGCCAGCGACTCAGCCGCCGGATCGCGATACCCAAAAATGCGGATGCATACCAGCCCGACCACCGATGCTACGCCATAGCAATACTTGCGCAGGTCTTCAAAGGTTTTATAGCGCGCGACCAAAGGCGCGCCCGAAACAAGAGCCCCGCCCGCAACCGGTGGCTCACCATGCTCCAGGTCCGCGGCCGTGCCAAATGCCAACTGATCCAGCAGTCCGAATGGAATCTGATAAGTCCGCTGCGCATCGGTCAGCGCCAAGAGCACGGGGTCGTCGGTAGGCTGCCCGGCCAACGCGCGGTGAACCTTGTCCAGCCATTCCGCCAGTTGGTTCTGCCGGTCCGTCACGCTCAACGCATTGTTGTCGGTAATATCGTCGCACCGCCGCATAAATGCATAGACGGCCGTGAGTGCGTTCTTCTTCCGCGGCGGAAGCACCGCAAACCCGTAATAAAAATTCTTGGCCGCCGACCGCGCAATCCCCCGGCAGACCGAATATGCCATGTTGAGCTGCGAGCGAGTCGGAGCAAACTGTGTCGGCGCATTTCCCACGGCTGTACTCATCGCAGTTTCCTCGGGGTCCCTAGCACGCCCGATTTTGGCGTGATGGGGTGGCGGAGCGCCGCGCGCGCCACCAGCGCCAGTTTTCGCGCCTTCGAAATTGCGGGCCTGCATCCCAACACCGCATAGTCCTGGCGCTCGATTGCGTTCAGAATCTCCATCCCGCCCTGGCTGAATAGTTCAATATCGAGGGCCAACTTGCGGTCAACCTGCTTCACCAGCGGCAACCCCTGCGCGAACCACTCGCGCGCGCGAGCCACTTCAAACCGCATCATCTCGCGAAACGCCCGACTATTCTCCGACCCCCAGATCTCTTCTTCGCTCACGCCAAACCGCCGCAAGTCCTCAAGCGGCAAATAAATCCGCCCCTTCGCGAAATCGGCACTAACGTCCTGCCAGAAGTTCGCCAACTGCAGCGCTGTGCAAGTGTAATCGGATAGTATCTGCCGCTCCTCATCGCGATACCCGCACAAATACAGCACCAGGTGCCCCACCGGATTCGCCGAGTTCCGGCAATACCCCAGCAGATCGCCAAAAGTCTCATAGCGGCCTGTCGTCTGATCCTGCCGGAACGCAGTCAGCAAATCGGCAAATTCCTGCTTCGGAATCTCGAATTCCCGCACCGTTCCTGCCAGCGCCACAAACACTGGATGCCGCGGACCGCCCTCATAGCAGGCATTCAGCTCCGCTTCCCATTCCTCCAACAGACGCAACGAGGCCGCCGCGTCACCCACTTCATCGCCCAGATCGTCCGAGACCCGGCAATACGCATAAACATTAAAGAAATGCTGCCGCAGATGCCCCGGCAGAAACCACGAAGCAACCGAAAAGTTTTCGTAGTGCGACCGCGCCAGCCGCCGGCAATACTCCTGCGCCTCAGCCAAAGTGGGAGCCGACTCCGGAATCGCATACTCCGCCGGAAGCCTGGCCCACCCGGCAAGATTTGCCCGGCTCTCGCGATCGCTGGTGGCCACCGTTGTCATTCGCTCATCGCTCAATTCCTCTCGCATCGCAAGAACATAAAGTACGAGGAAGGACTATTGAATCCGGGAATGCTGCTTCCTGTTCCTTAGAGTTTGTCCATCAGATGTTTTCTGGAAGGGCACGGCTTCAGCCGTGCCGATAGTCGCCACCAATGACAGGGGCTTTAGCCCCTGAGGACCCCACCTTAATGTCCCGGGATGATCGCCGTCTTGATATCGCCGTTGCGGTTCAGCATGTGCCGCAGCACATCATGCAGCCGCGATAGCGGCGCTTCGCCGGTGATGTAGTCCGTCCCGCGCACCTTCTTCTCGGTTATCAGGCCGAACGCCCTCCGCACCGTCTCCGGTGTGTGGTGGAAGGTCGCCTTCAGCGTAATCTCGGAATAATGCAGCCGGTTCGTATCCAGTTGCACCTTCGTCCCCGCCGCGCATCCGCCGAAGAAGTTCACCGTTCCGCCCTTGCGTACCATCTGGACGGCCCACTCCCACGCCTCCGGACGCCCGACCGCTTCAATCACCACGTCCGATCCACGCCGCTCCGGACTCAACTGCCGCACCGCCTCAACCGGGTCCTTCACCGCGGAGATCTGCACAACTTCGTGCGCGCCCTTCCGCCGGGCCAGTATCACTTGCGAGTCGCGCTTCACCACCGCGATCACGTTACATCCAATCGCCTTCGCCACCTGCACAAACATCAGCCCGATCGGCCCGCCGCCCAGTACCGTAACCGTGTCGCCAATCTCAACTCCGGTCTCATGGAGCCCGCGCAGCACACACGCCAATGGTTCCGTCATGGCCGCATCTTCAAAGCTCACATGCGGAGGCACCACCAGCATGTTTGTCTCGACAATCCGCCGCGGAACCCGGATGTACTCGGCATACGCCCCGTTATTAAACAACAGGTCTTCGCACAAATTTCCCTGATGCTTCGAGCAGTAGAAGCACATTCCGCAAGGAGCCGAATTCAGCGCCACCACCCGCATGCCCTTCTTGAATCCGCGCACACCCTCGCCCACCTGCTCGATCGTTCCCGCCAGTTCGTGCCCAAACAGCGCCGGAGGCACAATCATTCGCGCGTGATAACCCCGCTGATACACCTTCAAATCCGTGCCGCAGGTCAGCGCCACATGCACCTTCACCAGCACTTCCCCGTCCCCTACGCGCGGGATCGGGACTCTCTCGATCTTGATGTCTTCTTTGCCGTATAGGACGGCCGCCGTCATCTTGCTGTTCACAGTTTCATGTCCTTCCCATGCACGCCCGGCTGGATCGCAATTTTCATCGAGTCCGGCTGAGGGTGGGCAGCCAAGGCGAGCGCCTCCACACTGCGCTCCAGCGAAAAACGATGGCTGATCAGCCGTTCCAAGTCCATTTCGTGGTTCATCACAAACCGAACCGACTCTTCCTGCAAGTCCACCGCCGCACTGTAAGAACCCAACAACGCCTTTTCATCCACGCACACCGCCGCCGGGTCAATCGTCGCTTCCCCGCGCGCCGTCTGCGCAAACAGTAAAACGCGCCCTCCCGGACGCGTCGAATCCATCGCTGGCCGGATCAGACCGCTGCCGCCGACCGCCAAAATCACAGCGTCAGCCCCGCGCCCTTCCGTCATTCCACGCACCGTCTGCCCTGCTTCAGCTTTCGATGCATCAATCGTTACGTTCAAACCGAAGGATTTAGCTATTGTAAGCCTCGCCGGATACAAATCGGAAGTAATCACCCGTGCGCCTGCTCTTTTCGCTAACACGGCTAGAATCAACCCGATAGGCCCTTGCCCGATTACCAGCACTGTCTCTCCCGGTTCCAGTCGGAGCGTCTCAATCCCCTTCATGCACGTATTCACGGGCTCGACAAAGCAGGCCTGCTCAAACGAAATCCCGTCCGGAATCCGCACCGTCCCCTTCTTGACGATCCAATCCATCACCCGCACATATTCCGAGAACCCGCCCCCGGACGGCTCAAACCCCGCCGTGCACCCGACTTTCTTATATCCCTCGCACTGCGCGAACGTCTTATGCCGGCAGTAGTAACACTCGCGGCAAGGAATGTGGTGAAACACCATCACCCGATCCCCGACGTTAATCTCCCGCACACCCTCTCCAACCTTCGCCACCACCCCCGAAGTCTCGTGCCCAAAGATGCGCGGCGCAGAATGCGATCCCGTAGAAATTTTCTTCAGATCCGTCCCGCAGATTCCGCAAGTATGCACCCGCACCAGCATCTCGCCCCGCCCGATCTCAGGTACCGGAACTTCCTCCAGCCGCACATCGTTGACGCCGCGATACACCGCCGCCTTCATCGTGGAAGGAACCCGCTCAACGCCGTTTTCAATCTCTACTGGCCGAACAGTTGCCATAGCTCTAACTCGTAGCGCCGGCGTCCCGCCGGCTGTCGCGAAGGCGTCTCGCCTTCGCTTCCTCTCCCGAAAACTCCGTCTCCCCTTTTGATTTCACTCCGTCCCGTGCCAGATAATCTTCAATCGCGGCCCTCAACGCCCTGCTCGCTTTCGCGCTATTCCGAGCAAGAGCAATCGTACTCCCCCAAAGCCACGGACGCACCGCAACATACACGAGAAATCCCACTGGTCGAAACCGTCCGTCGCTCGAAACAAATCTCTCCGTCGCAGGCATCGCAAAATCGGCCGCATCGGAAATTGCCTTCAGCGCGGCAAACTCAATCTCGTGTGCCTGCGCCGCCTGCGCCACCGCCGCCGCTTCC
>PLHN01000153.1 GCA_003139975.1 Acidobacteriaceae bacterium | reverse complement strand
AATCATCGCGATGCGTGGGTCTATGGAGCCGTCGATCCCAACAGCGGCACGGCCGCGCTGCTCGAGACTGTGCACGGCATCGGCGAGTTGCTGAAGTCCGGCTGGAAGCCAAAGCGCACGATCGTGTTCGGAAGCTGGGACGCCGAAGAGGAAGGACTGATCGGCTCTACCGAATGGGGCGAAGATCATGTCGAGGATCTGTCCAACGCTGCCGCGTACTTCAACATGGATGTCGCGGTCTCGGGCAAGAAGTTCGGCGCATCGGCCGTGCCGAGCCTGAAGGAATTTATCCGCGAGATCACGAAGGCCGTGCCTTCGCCGCAAGGCGGAACTGTCTACGATGCGTGGAAGAAGGCGAACCAACCGAAGGAAGGCTCGTCCCATGCGCAAGAGAGCAGTGGCAGCAGTTCCCGCATGCCGGTTTCCGGACTGCACAGCGATGTCCCTGTCGGCGATCTCGGCAGCGGATCCGACTACTCAGTTTTTCTCCAGCATCTGGGCGTGCCCTCCACCGATATCGGTTCCACCGGGGAGTATGGGGTGTATCACTCCGCCTTCGATAATTTTTCCTGGTTCAAGAAATTCGGCGATCCCGACTTCCTCTACGAGCAGCAAATGGCGCGCGTTTACGGACTGGAAGTCCTGCGCATGGCTGATGCCGACGTCCTTCCCTATAACTATGAAGACTACGCCAAGGAAATCCTGATCTATCTCGACGCGGCCAAAAGCAAAGCGCAAGAAAAATTCGGCGACAAGGCTCCTGACTTCGCCGCGGCCATCGATGGTGCGCGCCACCTGCAGCAGGCGGGCGCCAAGATCCTGCAAAAGCAACGGAAAATCCCTCAAGATACGGCCCGAATCAATGCTAAACTTCGGGATGCTGAAAGGGCGCTGCTGATTCCAGAGGGACTGCCCAACCGCCCGTGGTATCACCACGCGATTTACGCGCCCGGCCAAGACACTGGCTACGCAGCGGTGGTCATTCCTGGAGTCAACGAAGCGATTGATCGCGGCGACCTTGGCCGCGCCGAGGAACAGATCGCTGTTCTGGCGGCCGCGTTGAATCGCGCGCTTATCGTTCTCGACCAGTATCGCTAGTCGGCCTGCCAGGGGTGGCAGCCGAAATCGCACGCTGAAATGACATTGGCTCAAAGCTATGGCATTGGCACGGATCATTTCGCATTCTGTCGAGTGTTCGCAAGAACTCGCGGCCAGTCTGGAGGAGCGCGGATACGCCATAGAAATCGTGTCTCCCGATGCCATCCCCGGCCACGCCGCCGATCTGGAATTGCGTGTCGAGACCAGTCCCGACAATGTATTAACGGCGAGAGTGCAGACCCACAACGGTCTCCGCTCCGCTGCGCTCGATTTTGTCCACTATTTGAACCCGCCCATGCCGGACTTCCGGCGCAGGTTCCCTGAAGCTCTCGAGTTGTCTCCAGTTCGTCAACCCTTTGTTGCCTCCAGCCTCCAGCCAGCCGCCGTCGCAACAGAGCAAGCCGCTCCACCCGAGCAAGCGCCAGCCCCCCCCTGCCTTGTGCCCGCAGCACCGGTCGTTCTCGCCGATGCCACACCCGCGATTTCGACGCCCTCCGCTGATTTCAGCTTCCCACCCGTCGCCGTCGAAAGTGCGCAAGCGACCCCACCCGAGCAAGTACCGGAACTCGCCCGCCGTTTTTGGCCAGCGGTCAAAGTCATCATCTCCAGGCTCAACGCCAAGCCCCGGTCCGTGTCAACCTGGGAGCCGAAGCGAGTTCCTCGGCCGGAACGGTGGATGCGGCGTTTTGCCGTAGCCGCAGCCGCTCTGGTGCTGGCGGCTTCGCTTCTGAGCTTGGGCAAAATGCGCCCGAGCGATGCTGGCGTCGTTTCCAAAAGCCAGGATCCCGGTCACGTCCCGCAGACGCAAGCCAGTCAGGTCCAAGCTGGCCACCCGCGAACCGGTCCGGCGCAAACGGATCGGTTGCAAACTGGGGACGACGACAGCAGGCTTTCCGCTTATCTAAATATGGCGGCCGATCCGCCGCTAGCCACATCGGGGATTGACCATTCGGTCGTCTCGGCCGTTGAGACCGGCAAGCTCAAAGGGAAAAAAAGCCCCGCGTCCAGAATCTCCGTGGCGTCGTCGGTCAAATCCGCAACCCTTAAGCCCCGCCGCTACCCGCGCACTCACCGAACCGATTTGGTCGCGCCCAACACAATTACCTATTTTGATAGGCCCGGCGCCAAGCCGACTGTGGTCAAGCCAGCGCAGCTGCGTCCCGCGCCTTCGCAGAAGCATGGCAGGGTGGTCGCGGCCGGCTCGGTGACCGCACTGAATGTCAAGGCCGCCCCCAAAGCAGGACCCGACAAATAGCGACATTCGATTGTGCCAGTCCCCAGCCCAATGTTCGCCAATCCAATGTTCCCGAGTGCAATGAACGCTCAGAGCGCCATCCTGCATGTCCTTCACGATCTGCCCACGGCAGCGACGGCGACCTTCCTAGCGCTGTTTCCCATTGTCAATCCCTTCGGCGGCATTCCACTCTTCTTCAGCTTGACCTCCGACTTTACTCCCTCCGAGCGGCGGAATACCGCGCTCAAGACCGCCTTCTACGTGATTGCCATCCTCGTCGTCTTCATGCTCTTTGGCCGCTTTGTCCTGAGCTTTTTCGGAATTTCACTGCCCGTGCTGAAGATTGCCGGCGGCCTGATCGTGGCCAACACCGCGTGGGGCATGGTGACCGGTTCCAGCCGTATCACGCACGAGGAATCGAGCGAAGCGCTCACTAAAGAAGATATTTCCCTCACCCCGA
>PLHN01000317.1 GCA_003139975.1 Acidobacteriaceae bacterium | reverse complement strand
GGCTTCGCTCAGGGCAGGCACGGAGAAAACCAGCGATTCATGTTCGTGTTTCCCGATGCCAATTCCATTGCGACGGGTCACAGTTTGATACACTCTGCTTTCCCGCGCCTCCGTCGTGAGATAACCCTGAATGCTTGATCTTCATCAATATGCCAGCCTGGGTGCGGCGTTGAGCGCGGCGCTCGACCGTTGGCCTGCTGAAACCTGCCTGATTGAAGCCGATCGCGACCGCGAGAAGGTTCGGCTAACTTATTCGGATTTCAAGGAAATCGCGCGACCCTTATGCCGCGCGATCGAGGACGCGGATTTCAAAGTTGGAGATCGCGCGGCGATCATCATGACGAACCAGTCGAAGTGGCTGATTTCGGCATATTCGATTTTCTTTTGCGGCGGAGTCCTGGTACCGCTCGATTACAAGCTTTCGGCAGCGGAACACCTGCAACTGCTGGCGCACTCGAAGGCGCGGTTCCTGATTGTCGAATATTACTTGTGGCGAGCGATCGCGCAGTCGCCGGAATTTTCGAAGCTGGCGACGGAGATTGTGCTGGTGACCGAAGCGCCAGTCGGGGCGGATCTGCGCGGGGCATACCGTTGGGAGGAGTTTCGGCGCAAGGGCGATCCGCAGCTCGCGAAGCGGCAGCGCGAGGATACGGCATGCATCGTGTATTCGTCGGGAACGGGTGGGCGGCCGAAGGGATGCGTGCTCACGCACGACGCTTATCTCGAACAGTGCATCGCGCTAACAGCGTGGTATCCGTTTTGGCCGGGCGTACGTTATCTGAGCATCTTGCCGACGAATCATGCCATTGATTTTATGGTTGGGTTTATCGGGCCATTCGTCTGCGGCGCTTGTGTGGTGCATTTGCGGACGCTGCGCCCGGAATTTGTGCGCGATGCCTTTGTGCGCTATCGCATCACGTATGTGAGCCTGGTGCCGATGGTGCTCAAGAATCTGGAGCGAGGGCTGCGGGCGAAGTTCGACGAACTGCCTCCGAAGAAACGCTGGATGCTCGACCGGCTGATTGCCCTGAACAAAATGTTGACGCGGAGCCGCTCGCGAGTCGGGCTGAGCCGGCGGCTGCTGCCGCAAGTGCACAAGGCGTTTGGCGGCGAACTGCTGGCGCTGATCGTAGGCGGAGCGTTTACCGATCCCGCGACCATGCAGTTCTTCTACGATCTCGGCATTCCGGTCACGTGCGGCTATGGGCTGACGGAGGCTTGCACGGCGGTCACGCTCAATGACCTGAAGCCGTTTCGCGCCGATACCGTGGGCAAGCCGCTGCCGGGAAGCGAAGTGCGCATTTTGCATCCAGATGGGGAGGGGATCGGAGAAGTTGCGGTAAAGAGCCGGGCCGTGATGTCGCACTACCTGGATGACCCTGAGTTAACGGCGCAGACGATTGTCGAGGGCTGGCTCCTGACCGGCGATCAGGGGAGGTTCGAGGAGCACGGCCACTTGCAGCTTTTCGGGCGCAAGAAGAACATGATTGTCACCGAGGGCGGGAAGAATATTTATCCCGAGGACATCGAGGCGGTATTCGACGGCCTGCCGGTGAAGGAATATTGCATCTTCGCGGCGAATTTTCTCTGGCCGCGAAAAACGCTGGGCGAAGAGAAGGAGACGCTGGTACTGGTGGCGCGGCTCGAACAGAACCAGTTGTTCGACGACTTGGTGCGCGATCAGATTATCCTGCGAAACAGGCGTCTGCCGGATTTCAAGCGCGTTGGCGGCTATCTTGTATGGGAGAAGGATTTTCCGCGAACGGCGTCGCTCAAGATTAAGCGTGGAGAACTGGCGGCGGAGATTGGGATGGGCGCAGAGCGCGCGCAAGTTGTGGAGATATAGCGTCAGGTCTCAGGTGTCAGGTATCAGGTCTCGGGAAAAGCTGCTGAGCCCCGCACCCAGACCTGGGACCTGAGACCTTACACCTGACACCTAAGACCTGACTTGTGAACGAGACTTTTCTTGCCATTATCAATCCGGCGGCGGGGGGCGGACGGTGCCGCGAGTTGGCGGGCGCGGCGATTGCACGGTTGCGATCCGCCGGCATTGCCATCGAGACCGCGGAGACCGCGGCTGGCAGAGATGCGACTCGAATCGCTCGCGATGCCTATCGGCGCGGGTTCCGCAGGTTTCTTGCGGTGGGCGGCGATGGGACTTCTTACGAAATCGTAAATGGGTTGTTTCCGGATTGCCTGGCAGCCGTTTTGAGTAGCGACACAGCGGAGTTCGGCGCTTCGCGCGGTGAATCGGAGCGGATCCCGACGCTTGGATTTCTGCCCCTGGGCACGGGCAATTCTTTTCTGCGCGATTTCGGCGATGCAAAGGCTACGGACCGCGGTTTGGAATATGCCATGCGGGCGATCGAAGCGCGGCAACCGCGCGCGTGCGACGTTTTGCGGCTCACGCACAAAGATGGAGTGCTGTATTCCATCAACCTCGCGAGCGTGGGCTTTGCGGCGGATGTGGCTGCGCTTCGGCATCGGAGGTTTTTAGGTTTTGGACACGCCGGATATCTGGCTTCAATCTTCCTGAGTCTGGCGCGGCTGAAGCGTCGTCCGTTTCCGGTTCGTGTAAACGAGCGGGATGAGTTTGACCGGCGGCGCTGCCTGTTCTTGACTTTCAGCAACAGCAAGTTCACCGGGGGCACCATGATGATTGCCCCCGATGCTCGCACCGACGATGGGCTGATCGAGTATGTGCGCTGGGGGCCGATTGGCCGGCTCGGATTGATCCTGAATTTGCCGACGCTCTATGACGGCACGCATACCCGGCACCCCATGGCCGAGCGCCAGGCCGTGCCTCGCGTCGAGTTTCAACTGGATGCGCCGGTGGACGTGATGGTGGATGGCGAGGTCATGAAGCTGGAGTGTCGCGCGATTGAGGTGTTGCCGTCGGTGCTGAGAGTGATGGTTTGAACGGTGCACGCGGAAACAGACGTGATATAAGAGGTCAATATAGATCAAAACCATGTCGCAAGAGAGAAGAGAACGGCAACAGGAAAAGTCGGGGACGGCAGGCTCGGTCAACTGGGGCCGGCGCGCGATTTACACGGTGCTGATCGTGGCCGCGTTCGGCTTTGCTTATTATCTTGGCGACCGCACGCAGCACAAGTACGACGGTTTTGCGCGCTGCCTGACGGATCGCGGGGTCAAGATGTACGGGGCCTGGTGGTGTCCGCACTGCACGGAGCAGAAAGAAAAATTTGCGAAAGCCTTCCAATATGCTCCCTATGTGGAGTGTGGCGTGAAAGGCGACACGCATAAAGAGACACAAGTTTGTAAGGACGCGAATGTACACATGTTTCCGACGTGGCAATTTCCTCCGACCGGCGAGCGAGTGGAACGGGTGTTTACCCTGGAAGAGCTGAGTGACCGCACGGGGTGCGCGCTGCCGTGAGCGAGTGGTCGAAGCGTCTGATGTGGGGAGTGGCGATTCTGGCGGTTTGTGGGGTTGTCGTCTCGTCGGTATCGTTGCAGCGTCACTATGCGGCGTCGAAGACCGCGTTTTGCGACGTTGGGGAAACATTTGACTGCGATATTGTTAACCGAAGCGAGTACTCGAAGATTCTTGGAATCCCGGTGGCGCTGATCGGAATGTTGGGTTATGCGGCTCTGGCGGGGCTGGCCACGATGTATCGTGATCGGTACGAGGCGCCTCGGTTGTTGTTTGGTGGAGCGGTGGCGGGATTGGCCTTTGCGCTCTATTTGACATATGTCGAAGGATATATTCTGGGGGTCTGGTGCATTCTTTGCCTGAGTTCGTTGTGCCTGATTGCACTGACGACGGTCCTGTCGGGATTGATCTGGCTGACGCGTGAGAACACGCGATAGCGGTCCACTCCATGCCACGATCGATAGCTCGCAAAAGTTCTAAGAAACGCGGAGCCGATCTCAGTGTGCCGGTTCCGCGCGGCAATTTGTGGCTGCACGAGTTGCGCAGCCGCGTTTTCGGAAACACGCGTCTGGTGCGGGTTTGGCTGCCTCCTGATTATGACGGCTGGGGTGCCACGCGCTATCCCGTCTTGTACATGAACGATGGGCAGAATCTGTTCGATCCGGCGACTGCATTTGCCGGTGTCCACTGGCAGGTCGGCGAGACGGCAGCCCGGTTGATTGGCGAGAAGAAGATTCCTCCGCTCATCGTCGTGGCAATCGACAACACGGGCAAAAGTCGCGCATGCGAGTACACTCCCTACAAGTCACGCGACCCGAGAGTTCTGAGGCCCGAAGGGGCCCGCTATCCCGAATTCTTGCAGCGCGAGGTGATGCCGCTGATCGAGGAGCGGTACTCGGTGCGCAGAGGTCCGGAGAACACCGGGCTGGGCGGATCGTCGCTTGGAGGGCTGATTGCCCTCTATACACAACTGGTCTCGCCCGGAGCGTTTGGACGGCTGCTCGTCGAGAGCCCGTCGTTGTTTGTGGCGAACCGGAAGATTCTTAAGGAAGTTCGTGGCCCACACGCGTGGCCCGCGCGCATGTATGTGGGGATGGGTACGCGGGAGGTGGGCGCCGCGGAGCGAGACGCAAAGGTCGTCGCGGATGTGCGCGAACTAGCCGCGATTCTGCAGGAAGCCGGCCTGGACGAAAAGCGTTTGCGAGTGCGGATTGAGGAAGGCGCAACGCACACGGAATCGGCTTGGGCCCGGCGCTTTTCGGAGGCGCTGGAGTTTCTTTATTCCGAAGCGCCACCGACTGCCTCATCGAGCGCTCCGTTGCACTCTGGATCGCAGCCGCCCAGCGGCAAGGTTTAATATAGTGGGGCTTCTATAAGGGGGTTGTGGATGAATTCACTTCGGCGGTGGTTGTGGTGTGTTCTCCTCGTTGCGCTGGCAGCATGTGCTGCCGCTCAGCAATACAACGAAGCGCAGTTTAAAGGGATGCAGTGGCGCGACATTGGGCCGTATCGCGGCGGGCGCGTGCTCGCGGTCACGGGAGTAGTCGGCAATCCGTTTACCTATTACTTTGGCGGCGTTTCGGGTGGTGTGTGGCGCACCAACGACGGCGGAGTGAGCTGGCAGCCGATCTCNNCAATCGCGGTATCGGAATCGAATCCCAATGTCATCTATGTGGGGACGGGCGAGTCTTGCCTGCGCGGAAACATCTCGTACGGTGATGGGATGTACAAGACGACCGACGGGGGCAAGACCTGGACGCATATCGGTCTGAAGGATACGCAGCACATCGCGCGGCTTTGGATTGATCCGCGCAACCCCGATCATGTGCTGGTCGCGGCGCTGGGGCATGCCTACGGACCGAACGCCGAACGCGGTGTTTTCCGCACCAACGATGGCGGCAATACATGGGACAAAGTTCTTTATAAGGATGAAAACTCTGGCGCGATCGACCTGTCCGTCGATCCGCACAATTCGAACGTGATGTTCGCCGCGCTCTATCAAATCCGGCGTTCGCCGTGGAGCCTGGACAGCGGCGGACCGGGCAGCGGATTGTATCGCTCCACCGACGGCGGCAATACCTGGAAACACCTGGAGGGAAACGGGCTGCCAGAAGGCATTCTGGGGCGCATTGGCGTGAGCGTTTCGGGCGCAGACTCGAATCGTGTCTACGCGCTGATCGAGTCGAAGGAGAGCGGGCTGTATCGCTCCGATGATGGCGGGACAAACTGGTCGCGCGTCAACGACGATCAGCGGCTTACGCAGCGCGCGTGGTACTTCACGCATATCTTTGCCGATCCCAAGAGCGCGGATGCGGTTTACATGCTGAATACGGGCGCGTTTCGCTCCACCGATGGCGGCAAGACGCTGAGCCTGCTGCCGGCGCCGCACGGCGACCATCACGGATTCTGGATCGATCCGCAAAATCCTGATCGCATGATTAACGGGAACGATGGCGGGGCGACGATTTCGGTGGACGGGGGCAAGAACTGGTCGACTCAGTACAACCAGCCGACGGCGCAGTTCTATCACGTGGCCGCGGACAACCAGTTCCTTTATCACGTTTATGGCGCGCAGCAGGACAACTCGACGATTGACATCGCCACGCGTACCGACGACGGCTACATCGGACGGCAGCACTGGACTGACGCGGGCGGCGGCGAGAGCGGTTACATTCAGCCCGATCCCGTAGACTCGAACATCGTTTATGCGGGGGCGGATGGAGGCCCCATCACCCGTCTCGACCGGCGTACCAACCAGTTGCAGGACATTACGGTCTGGCCGATGGACAATTCCGGTCACGGTGCTGGCGATTTGAAATACCGCTTGGGTTGGACGCAGCCAATTCTGATTTCACCGCACGATCCGCACGTGATCTATACGACGGCGGAGCGAGTTTTCAAAACGACGGATGAAGGAAAGAGCTGGACGGCCATCAGTCCCGATCTAACGCGGAATGACAAAAGCAAGCAGGTATCGTCCGGCGGCCTGCTCACCAAGGACAACACTTCGGTCGAGTATTACGACACGGTATTTGCCATTGCGGAATCACCCGTTCAGAAGGATCTGCTTTGGGCGGGAACGGATGATGGGTTGATTCATATTTCGCGCGACGGCGGGAAAAACTGGGCGAACGTCACGCCGAAGGGAATCCCGGAGTGGAGCCTGGTCAGCATTATTGAGGCCTCGCCGCACGATGCGGGCACGGCCTACGCAGCGGTGGATACGCACAAGCTCGATGATTTCCGTCCGTGCATTTACAAGACCACAGACTTCGGCAAAAGCTGGACGAAGATCACCAACGGCATTCCCGATGGCGCATACACGCACGCTGTGCGCGAAGATCCGGTGCGCAAGAACCTGTTGTATGCGGGCACGGAGATCGGCGTTTACGTTTCTTTCGATGGCGGCGCGAACTGGCAAACGCTGCAGCTGAATCTGCCGAATGCGCCGATTCACGATCTGATCGTTAAGAACGATGACCTGGTGGTGGCGACGCACGGACGGTCGTTCTGGATTCTCGACGACCTCACGCCGCTGCGGGCGGCGACGGCGCAAGCCTCCGCTGAAGGTGTGCTTTACAAGCCGCGAGTTACTTATCGGATGCGTTGGCCGGAGTTCTACGAGAAGCGACAGCCTGTGGGTCAAAACCCGCCGAATGGCGCGGTCCTGTATTACTACTTTCCCGCCGCCCCGAAAGGCGTGGTGAGTCTGGATATTCTCGACGCGCAGGGTAAAGTGGTGCGCCATTTCTCGAACGAAGAAAAGAAGGAAGCGGAAACGCCACCGGAGTGGCCGGACCAGACTCCACCAGAAGAGAAAATTCCGTCGAACGCCGGTCTGAACCGGTTTGCCTGGGACCTGCGGACACAGGGTGGAACGCCGCTGCCGGGAGAGCCGGGGGCGGAGTTCCGCAATCGGGGAGCGTTCGTGGCGCCTGGTGCATACCAGGTGCGGCTGACGGCGGAGGGCAAGTCCTGCACCGCGCCTTTGGAGCTGAAAATGGATGCACGCGTGAAGGAGTCCAACGAAGACGTGCAAAAGCAGATTGAGTTGGCGCGCAAGATCATAGCCGAGGTTTCAGAGATTCACGACTTGGTTGCGAAGATGCGGGAAGTCCGCGCGCAGACGCACGCGCTGAACCATCGCTTTGGCGACGATCCACACTACGCTCAACTCATTGCAGGGGCGAAAGACTTCGATAAGAAAAGCTTCGACGTCGAGTCGCAGCTGTTGCAGGTGAACGCGAAAAGCTCGGAGTCGAATTTGAACTATCCCGTGCTGATCGACGAACGATTGCATGGACTGTTATTTAGCGTCGATTCCGCCGATGCCGCTCCCACTGCGCAGCAATATGAGGTTTTCGACGATCTCGACAGGCAGGTGCGCCCTCTGCTGGCCCAGGCTCATGAGTTGATGACGAAGGATCTGCCGGCGTTGAACGATATGGTGAATAAGCTGAGTATTCCGGCGATTTATGTGCCGGAAGGGAAGCAGTAACGATCGTGGGAGGGGCGCGATGAGTAGAGCGAGATTTGACTCTTCAGCGGTCAATCGCTCTGGGGTGTTTCGGCTCGTATAGGCCGATGCGGCCGCCGCCAGGGAGGGTGATCTCAGTCAAACTCCCCCAGCGTTGTTCGGTAACCGGACCACATTTCACTTTCTTTTTCTTGAGTGCGCCCATAGTTCGTTTCAAGCTGTCGCACATGAAATAGAACTCGTGGACATTGTTTTTCTCGGCGGGGTGAAACGCAACTTCGGCGGGAGGCAGAGCGAAGATCAGCCAGCCATGGCCGGCGTCGACCGACGGGAATTTGAGAACGTCTCGGAAGAACTGGCGGTCAGCTTCGGGATCTTTGCTGTAGAGGACGACATGGGCACCGTTGATCATAAGCGGTGGCCTCCTTCTGATCGCCGGTTCGCTCAGCGGCGGTCGTCTATTTCGCAATAAGGCCGCAGGCGATCCGATCGCCGGCATTGCCCGCGGGATCGGTCTTCTGGTCGTCCGCCTTTGCGTGGATGACGATCGCTGTGCCGCCGTTGCTGAACAGGGAATGGCTGTCGCTGCCCAGAGTCACGTCCTTGTTCACGACGCGGAATTTGGCCTTGCCGTTCGCGCCGACGGTGAAATTGGC
This sequence comes from Acidobacteriaceae bacterium, assembly GCA_003139975.1. Lineage (GTDB taxonomy): Bacteria > Acidobacteriota > Terriglobia > Terriglobales > Acidobacteriaceae > Acidiflorens. The sequence continues at coordinate 2,170 of PLHN01000317.1, read as the reverse complement.
GTTGTCTCCGGCGTGATGGCCTTCCGGATTTTCCAACCCGTGCTTCTTATTGTCCGGATTGAAATGCGGGCCCGCCGACTTAAAGTCGGGAGCATCGCACTTGGCGTTCTGATGAAAGTGGATGGCATGTTCGCCGGGCGGCAGATTCTCGAGATTGAGTTGCATTCCAACGCCGCCGGATTTTTCTTCCCAGAGGGCAAGCGTTCCTACGCTCTTGCCCTGGGCATCGTTGAGCTTAACAACCGTCTTGGCCGCGCTTGCGGGCGCGAAAGCGCCTGTGACCAAGAAGAGAACGAGGGCAAACAGATAAATGTTTTTCATGGGCGGCCTCAAGACAAATCGGTTTTTGCCGGCCTCGGGCTGGCGTTCGGTAGAATGACCCAATGCCCGATCTCAAGTCAAGCGCGGCGAAAACGCTAGCCCAAGTCAGCCTCTTTGCGGGCCTTTCCGAAGCCGAGTTGGCTTTTCTTGCGCAGCGCGCCGTGGCGCGCAAGTTTTCTGCCGGGGAGATTGTGTTTTCCGAGGACGACCCCTGCACCGGCATGTATGTCGTGGAATCCGGGCACGTTCGGATTTTCAAGACCTCGCCGGGCGGCCGCGAACAGGTGTTGAGCATCGAGGGCCCCGGCGGATCGGTGGCGGAATTGCCGGTGTTTGATGGCGGAAACTATCCGGCGTCGGTTTCGGCGGTCGAGAATTCGACGCTGCTGTTTATCGGCAAGCAGGACTTTCACGCTCTGTGCCTGGCTCATCCAGAGGTGGCCTTGAAGGTGCTACGTGTGATCGGATCCCGGCTGCGCAAGCTGGTCGGCATTATCGAAGAACTCTCGTTTACCACCGTTCGGCATCGTCTGGCGGCATTTCTGGTCAGACTGGCGCGGCGGGAGGGCACGCGCGTCGAGGGCGGAGTTGCCATCACGCTGCCGGCGAGCAACCAGGAGTTGGCAGCGCAGATTGGTACAGTGCGGGAGTTGGTGTCACGCAACCTGAGCCGCTTTCAGTCGGAAAAGCTTATCCAGATGGACGGGCGGCGGGTGGTAGTCGCGGACGTGAAGGCGCTGGAGGGGGAGCTGGGCGAGAGCCCGTAGCCAGTACCCGGTACCCGGAAAGACCTCGCGGTGTTTGGCTTTACTGGATACTGGATACTGGCGACTGGCTGCTGGCTACTGATTTCCCGTGACAAAAGTCATCGTCAATCAATTTGCCATCCCCTAGAGTAGTTTGTGAGAGGCAGCCTGTGAGCTGCAAGGAGAAGAGAAACTGATGACATTGACTGTGACCAAGACCGTCCGCGATTACGCGATTGAAGCGCCTCAAACCATTCCGGTGTTCGAAAAGCTGGGGATCGATTACTGCTGCGGCGGGCAAAAGCCGCTGGCCGAGGCCTGCGCCGCNNGGGATCGATTACTGCTGCGGCGGCAACCGCCCGTTGGACGAAGCCTGCGCCGCCGCCAATGCGAACCTTGATCAGGTACTGAAAGCGCTCGAGGCTGCTATCGCCGAACCGGCGCGTCCTAGCGACCGCGAGCTGCGTTCGGGATCGCTGGCCGAGTTGATTTCGCACATCGTGCGAACCCACCACGTATTCGTGCGCACGCAGGTTCCCGAAGTCGAGAGCCTGATCGAAAAGGTACATTCGAAGCACGGTGCGAACCATCCCGAGCTGGCGAAGATTCGCACTGTGTATCACGGGCTGGGTGAGGAATTGATGGCGCACCTGATGAAAGAAGAAAATATCCTGTTTCCGTATATCGAGCGCATGGAGGAGTCCGTGGTTGCGCATGATCCGATCCTGCCGCCGCCGTTCGGCACGGTCGCTAACCCGGTGCGCATGATGGAGCACGAGCATGACAACGCGGGCATTGCGCTGAAGATTCTGCGCGAATCGAGTCAGAACTTCACGCCGCCGGCCGATGCTTGCACCAGCTTCCGCGCCTTATATACGGCGCTCGCGAACTTCGAAAAGGACCTGCATCAGCACATTCATCTCGAGAACAATGTGCTGTTCCCACGGGCGATTGAAATGGAGACGACCCAAGGCCGTCGATAGAGAGCATCCTCCAGGAAGCAGGCTACGAGGCCGCCTCCATTATTGGGGGCGGCCTTTGTCTATTTGTGTGCGGTACGCATTTGGGGGTACGCGGCGCAGGATATGAGCCCCGTTTCGGTT
>PLHN01000205.1 GCA_003139975.1 Acidobacteriaceae bacterium | reverse complement strand
GATGGTGTCGACCGATTCCTGCTGGGCGCTGGCGATAAAGGAACAGGTGTTGACCACGATCACGTCGGCATCTTCGGCGGCGGGAGTCAACTGCGCGCCGGCTTGCGCCAGGATGCCCATCATGACTTCGCTATCGANNTTGGGGCAGCCGAGGCTGACAAAGCCGACTTTAGTGGGAACGGGCGGCGCGTCGGTTTCGCAGATAGATTTTCTGGCTGACACAGGGAATCATCAGGGGGCAACGTGCATCTTAGGGATTTTAGCATCCTGGCCCGGCGGGAGGGATCAGGCGGGCACAAATCGGATGGAACTGGAGATTGGGCGCGGGCATCATGGGGGTAACTCGGAGGATGCGCCGATCCCTCGATGCCGTGCTACCCTTGTTGGAAATAAAGTAGATCGCTCAATTCTGCGGAGGAGTGATGGCGGTGAAACGACTGTTAGGCCTGGTTGTGCCGGTGGTGTTTCTCGCGTCCGGCGTTTTGGCGCAGGTGAATGAAGTGTCGTTCACGGCGGGCAGGACATTCGTCAGCACGCAGACCGTCCTGAACTCGGGCCTTACCTTCAATCCCACGCTTCACTTTGGCAACGAGGAGACCGTTGCCTTCAACTACGGGCGGCTGCTCACGATCAAAAAGGGTATGGCAATTCGCGCAGAGCTGCCGGTAGCCATCTACTTTCGGATGGATCTGAACACCGCCTATTACGGAATTCCGAAGGACATTGGAGCGCTGTTTGCCACTCCGTCGGTGCGAATAAACTTCTTTGGCAGAGACAGTCTTACGCCCTGGGTGAGCGCGGGCGGGGGCTACGGGCGCTTCCGGTACGCCCCGGATTTGAATTTCTACGGAACTAGCGAGGGACCGGGAGGCGGCAATACTGGGGTCATTCAGTTCGGCGCCGGCTTGGACGCGTTAATTTTCCATAATTGGGGCGCAAGGTTGGAAGCCCGCGACTTCTACTCGGGGAAACCGGATCTGAACGGGTTAACGGGTGCGAACATCAGCACGAATGTAAGCCGCCAGCATAACTACTACGTGGGCGCCGGCGTCATGTACCGTTTCTAGCCAACCGCCCTGCGGGCAGGCGGTTGGGCGCGGGCCTGTTTTTCCACGGCTGCGATCTCCTCAAAGAGTTTGGGCAGCGACTCGGCATCCTCTGCCGACTTGCCGAAGCGCGCCGACTCATAGGCCCGCGTAAAGGTGGCCACGCGGGTTTGCAGCGCGGGCTCGCGAATGGCAGCGACGAAATCCCTGGGAGTTTGCGACGGCGATTTCCGCCATCCAAGCCGAGCCAAGCGCCCCACCATTTTGTCGTACCAGAGCGTCGCGGCCTCCCGCGGCGAGCGTTTAGGATGGGCGCGCAAATGATGCGACTGCAATGCGTGAAGCAGGCTGCGGAAATTGAACAAGACCAGCAACGCTGCGGCAAAGGCAATCGCGCCCGCGAGCCAGCCGATAGGAAAGCTCGAAATATTTCTGTGCGCTCGGCGCGCGGAGCGGAGCAGCATGCGCTGCTGTTTTGCGACCCAGCGGCGGGCGGCATCGAGGAGGCGCCGTGTGCCCGAAACCGCGTCCTGGCCGAGAACGCGCTGGTGACTGGTGTCGTAGTTGATGATCCATTCGCGCCAGAACGAGGAGGCGGCATCCAGGTAGAGCTGCCAGCGTGACCATCCGGTACGCTGCGGCAGCGGGCCGACGGGCGTGGGATCGAAGCTGATCCAGCCGGAGCCGGGGAAATACGCTTCCACCCACGAATGGGCATTGCTCGCACGCACCACATATTGGCCGGTAAGGTCGTTGAACTCACCCCCGCGAAAGCCGGTGACAATTCGCGAGGGGATACCCAGGGAACGCAACATCACCGCCATCGAACTGGCAAAGTACTCGCAGTGGCCTTGTTTTCTTTCAAACAGAAAGTTGGCCAACGGATCACGCGGCACGGCGTCCGGCAACTGCAGCGTGTAAGTAAAGTGCGCCTGCAGGTAGAGCTCAATGGCCAATGCGCGGTCGTAGTTGCTCGGCGAGGACAGAGTGATTTGGCGGGCGAGCTGCGAAATACGAATATCGAGTGGGGGTAGTTTCAGGTACTCTTCGACGCCCTCGGGCAACATAGTGGCATCGAGGCGAAGCTCGACAGGGTCGGTTTCGGGCAGCTCCGACTCGGCGTCGTAGCGGTTGATGGGATGGTCAACGTCAAGGTTATAGACGGCCCCGCCGAGGTCGGTTGCGACAACGCGGTAATTTCCGGTGAGATTGAGGGGCTGCTCGGCGAGGAAAAAGACATTGGTTCCGAGCGGCTCCATCAGGACGCGATAGCGAAGGTAACGATGCGCTCGCACCGGCAAAACATGTGGAGCAGGCGCCCTTTGCAACTGATAGATCCCATCGGGCGAAGGGTAGAGCCGCCTTTGCTCAAATGAATTCGACCAGGATTTTCCGTCGAACGTACTGAGCGCAACCCCTCGCCACTTCAGGTCGTCTCCGGCGCGGGCATTGTTTTGAAATTCGGCATTCTGCAGTTCAATGTGCATGACGACCACGCTGGACTGCTGAATCTGGCCGATGCGCCCGAGTTGCACGTGGTCGGTGAAGCCGGTAGAAACATCGCTCGCGGGAGTGTACGCGCTCAGGTAGCGGGACGAAACCCGGGGCAGAAAGAAGAAAATGAAAAAGCTGCCCAGCAGGATCAGGAACATGAGGGCGGGCGCGATGGCGAGCAAGCTGAAGCCCATGCGCTGCGGGGAATCGGTTGGGCGCGGATCCTGGGCGAGGGCGGGTTCCTGGGCGACGGAATGGCGCATTTCCATCAATACGAAGGTGATGACGGCAACCAGCAGGAACGCGGCAAAAGTAAACACGAACAGACTGCCCACGGTGAGGACGGCGGAGGCAAGCACCATCAGAAACGAAAGCACTGCCAGCATGTAGTGATCGCGCGTGCGCTGCAACGAGAACAGGCGCACCACCATCGTGAACAGCACCAGATGCACGGTCGAAGTCAGAAAGCTGCGCGACAGGAAGAAGTAATCGGCAATGTAGACCAGCACGTAGAAGAGCGTGAGATAGGTCGTCCAGCGTTCCGGAATGAAAAAGTCGCGGCGGGTGACGAGCTGGTACCCGCGGAGGATGAGGGCGAAGCAGACCAGACTGACGGCGGTGAGATCCAGGCCTCCGGTGGAAGCCAAAGTGCCGAAGCCGCTGAGCACAAGCAGAAACAGGGACACGTTGAAGTAGCGCTCAATGGCTTGCGCCATCGTGGCCCGGCCGGAATTGAGAGAAGCGTCAGCCACCGGAAGCTCTATTGTTGGTGAAACCGCGGCGGAAGGGAAGTGGCGAGGGTAACGAGGGATGCTGGCGCGCGCCGCCGGCGCTACACGGGACCAAAAAAAACAGGCCGGGAAGCCCGGCCTGTCTTGAGTTGTTATGGACTACTCGGTTAAAAGCTACTTCTTGCCGACAAACGCATTAATGAAGTTGAGGCCGTTGGGCGTTCCCAGACCCGTGACGTTATCCCATCCCTTAACTGCGTTCAACGACGAATCGGTGCCGAACGTGAGCGCGTACCAGCGGGTGGAGGTCCCCTGGTACATCAAACTCATGAAGTCGACCTGATCCACCGGGTTCTCCAATGGAGACGCCAGCGTCGCAGCCGAGAAGGTGGTGGGAGGAAGCGGCGGGCTGTCGGTCATGCCGCTGACGTTGTTGGGCCCGCTGTAGGCCACAATGTCTGTGATGGTCCCGGCAGGCAGCTTGTAAAGCAGGGGCGCGGCCTGGCCGAGCAAGTGCCCGGCAGCTTGGTTGGCGATGGCCCAGACGCCCGAGAACATGGGAGTGGCAAGGCTGGTGCCGCCGACAACGCTGACGAACTGCTGTCCACCTTCGGTGTCCACGAATTCAGCTCCGGTGTAGGGGTCAGCCAGATAGGCGATATCGGGAACCATCCGGAAGGTTCCGGGCAATTTTTTCTGGAAGCTCGGTTTAGTCCAATAAGCGCTCGTGCCGCCGCCCGCGCCTCCGTAGAAGCCGAGGAAGTTCGGATCGAGCAGGACCGGATCGCAGGTCGGTTGACCGCAGCCGGTGGTATAGCTCGCGATGCGGGTTATGTTAGTGCCCCAACCGGTCTGCACCGTGCCGAAGTTGGAATCGATAAAGAGGCTGGTGCCGCCGACGGCGGTCACGTAAGGAGAAGACGCGGGCCAGCCAACGGACTTGACCTTCCCTCCGATCCCGATGTCCCCGCTGTCGCCGGTGGCAAAGTTGAGCGAGATGCCGAGCGCGGCGCCTGTCTCAGCGATGTTGTTCCCGACGGTGAGTTCGCTCGGATCGCCTGCTATGATTTCAGCCTCGGAGGCGCCCCAACTATTGGAAATCACCGGACCGATTCCGTTGTCGATCGCGTAGAGCAGCGCGAGATCGGTGCTGGTAAAGGAGGCGTCGAGGGCCAGGACGAGGGCGATATTGGCCTTCGGGGCCATCGCATGTGCCCACTCCACATCGAGAGCGGTTTCGACATCCGCGCCGCAAGTATTCCCTCCGCAGTTGGTCGGGCCGCCCGGGTAGAAGATACCGAAATTGTCCGTGGTCAGCGGCGGAAGGCCGTTAATTGATGAGAAAGCGTTCGCGTCGCTCGTGATAGAGTCGTCCCCGTTCCAATCGACAATGACGATATTCTGGTTTTGGCCGAGGAATCCTTTTTGATAGACGGCTTTGAGCCCGTACGCGGTTTGCATCTGGGTTGAGTCGTAGCCGCAGGGCGGGAGATTCGGAGGGCCCGCGGTGATGTTGCCGCCGTAACGCGTGCCGGAGTAAATCTCGTAAGGGCCGCCGCCGGGCGTCTTCAGGTGGATGGTCTGAGTGCCACGGAGGCAACGTGGGTTGAAGTACTGCGAGATGGTCTGGGACTTCACCAGATCCGCCTTATTCAACGGGAACGCCGGGAAAGGTTTGCCGGTATCGGGGTCGATGGGCCGCATCGCCAGGCTCTTGTAGGTCATATCGGTGAGGCCTTGGACGGCATATACCAGTTTGCCCGCGGCACCGGAGATAGCCAGCTCTCCGCTGTATCGGCGGTGCTCCTCCCCATTGATCAACACCCGGTTGATTTGCACGCCGGTGGCACGTTGGATGTCGCCTACGGTTCCGCGCGCGGTTACCGCATGGTTGAACGAGTCCGTGCGTACCACTTGCAGGTTGTTGGCCGCGAGGTGCTTGTTGACGACCGCCATGTCGGCGGCGGTCGGCGCAAAGCGCGCCTGGTATTCGCTGGGCGTAAGCCAATGATGATAGTTGGGCGAAGCTGGGTCATATTGCTGACGGACCAGTTCGTCAAGAGCGGCTTTGTTGTGCTGCTTTAGCCAGTAGGTAACGTTGATCTGCTTGGATTGATCTTCCGGACCAAGAAGCTGCGCGTCCGGCTGCGCGAACGCGGGAAGGGCGAGGGCTAAAACAAGGGTCGTCAGAATTGCAAGGGTAACAACTCTGACTGCGAAGTGGAGCTTGCGTACATCGAACATAGATGAATCTCCTGGAAGAGCAATTATTTTGACCACGCAACGCGGGTAGAAAACACATCGGCTGAATCCGGTTCCCGGGACCAGGAACAGGACCCGCATTCTCTGGTCTGACCTGAGGGACTGCGATGGTCGAAAAGGCCCGCCAGATCAGGGAAGTCATGCGACAGAGTGTACCGGTACAGTGGAGACATAAATACGCTTTCTGGCCGCCGATGTCAACCATTTACGTCAACTGGAGCGGGGTTGCCTGAAAAGTGCAAAACTTAGCACACGGCCGAATCGGTTTTTCTCACAGCCGGGCCCATGCCGCGGCGAACCATACGCGAGCCCGGTTCTGCTATCTTCAAATGTTCTGCGTGACCCGAAGGTCCTACGTGAATCAGGAAAAGAAAATTGCCATGATTCCCGGCGACGGGATTGGGAAAGACGTAATCCCGGAAGCCGTGAAAGCGGTTCAAGCGTCCGGCGCGGCGGTCCGCTTTACTCCATTGGACTGGGGCGCGGACCGCTATCTGGCCGATAAGACCACGGTGCCGGCGGATGGATTCGCCATGCTCGCCCGTGATTTTGATGCGATTCTTGTCGGGGCGTTTGGCGACCCGCGCGTGCCTTCCAACGTTCATGCCAAAGAAATCCTGCTGGGGATGCGCAGCAAGCTGGATCTGTATGCCAACGTGCGCCCGGTGCGGTTGCTGGATGCCTCGCTTTGTCCCCTGAAGGGAATCGAGCCCAAGGACGTGGATTTTGTGGTCATTCGCGAGAACACCGAGGGCGTCTATGGCGATCTTGGTGGAGTTTTCAAGCAGGGCACGGCCGATGAAATCGCCATTCAGGAAGATGTGAACACGCGCAAGGGAGTGGAGCGGATCATCCGGTATGCGTTCGATTTTTGCGCTGCGAACAAGAAAGCCGATGGCTCGGGGCGGCGGCGCGTGCTGATGTGCGACAAATCGAACGCCATGACGCATGCCGGCGGTCTGTGGCAGCGCGTGTTCAAGGAAGTGGGCGCGGAATATCCGCAGATCGAGAAGCAGCACATCTACGTTGACGCGCTCGCCATGCAGATGGT
>PLHN01000217.1 GCA_003139975.1 Acidobacteriaceae bacterium | reverse complement strand
CCTTCGGCCGAGCATATCTTAAAGTAGGCGACCCAACCGGCCCTTTTCGCAGGGCCCTGAAACGGCTTGACCCTGAAGCCGAAGCCTGGGAAGGCTATTGGTGGATTCTCAGTTTTAAAGACGAAGACATGCCAACGGCAGCAATCCAGAGCATTCGCGCACATGAAGCTGCCTGCAAAGCTGCCAGGAGCGTAATGGAATCTTACTTCCCGGACGAGAAATTTTACGTCTTATCTCGCGTGGACTAATGCCTAACCTTTTTTGCGACCCATAACTCTTTTATGGGTGGCAATCACTCCGGGCAGAAATGGTTTACATTCATTAACGGTTGCAGCATGCTTCCGGCATTCAATTCCACTTGCAGGGACCGTTATGGATCTTTCAGCTATCAGTCCTGCAGCATTGCTGGCGCTTCATGCTCAGGTAGCGGATGAGCTCCGCCTGCGCGGCATCACGCGCAGCTCCAACAATCCCACAGGCGACCTGGCGGAATATCTGTTCTGCAAAGCCTTCGGCTGGAAGCAGGCCGGGAACTCGCACGCTAACATCGACGCGGTAGCCGACGACGGCACGCGCTACCAGGTCAAGGGCCGGCGTATAACTCGGTTTAATAATTCACGCCAGCTCTCAGCCATCCGCGATTTGCAGGGCGGGCACTTCGACTTCATCGCCGGTATCCTTTTTAACGAGGACTACACCGTCATGCGCGCAGCCTTGATACCGCACTCTGTCGCGCTGGAGCGGGCCAAATTCGTGGAGCGTACCAACAGTCACCGGTTCTTGCTCCAGGATGATGTCTGGAACGCTCCCGGCGTGCAGGACGTTACGGCGGCACTGAAAGCGGTCAACGTTTGAAAGGCATCTTATGGTAGATACGGCAATCTTCTTAGGGGCGGGCGCTTCCAAGACCGAAGGAGCGCCCCTGCAGGGCGAACTTTTCAAAGAGTATTTTTCCTCACCCGATTTCCTACGCAAGAACAATAAGATGAATCGCGAGCTAACAGCATTCTTCTTGGAGATGTTTAGGCTCAACGTCAAAGACCGCACGCTTACCAACGAGAGTTTTCCAACCTTCGAAGAAGTCCTCGGGCTTACCGATCTTGCGATCCTCCGCAAAGAGGCGTTCCGTCATTTCGATATCGACAACCGCGACCACAGCAACAGTGGCCGCTTACGGATCATGGGACAGTACCTTACGTTTCTTGTCGCCACGGTACTGGACAAAAGACTACCGGGTCGATTGGGCCACCACCGAAAGCTCGTAAGAACGCTGGCGGGCGCGGATGAGCTTCGCAACGTCGTTTTCGTATCGACAAATTATGACATCCTCATCGATAACGCCCTCACCGATGAACCCGGTCGGGGATTTGATCTGGACTACGGAATTGAGTTCCGAAACTTCGATCCGTCATTTGTCGGCGACAACCACTGGCGTCGGCCCAATCTCAACAACTGCGTGCAGCTGTACAAGCCGCACGGCTCATTGAACTGGCTTTTCTGCCCGAGCTGCGGCGAGCTCGAAATCACTCCGAAGGAGAAAGGCGTAGTCACGCGATTAATTTCAGACTTCACGAAGAAACCGTGTTCCCGTTGCGCGGGCGCGTTCTCGCCGTTGATTGTTCCTCCGACCTTCTACAAGGACCTCAACAATGTATTCCTGAGCACCATCTGGAACCGCACTGACATCGCCGTGCAGAAGGTGAAGCACATTGTATTTTGTGGCTATTCGTTCCCCGACGCTGACATCCACATCAAATATCTTCTGAAACGCGCCCAAACAAACAGGGACGGCGACCTCGAATTCACCGTCATCAACCATTTCCCCGGCAAAGACGCGGATCAGATTAAGCAGGAAAAATATCGCTACGAGCGTTTTCTCGGGACGAAAGTCAACTACACAACGAAGTCTTTCCAGGATTTCTGTAACGACCCGTTCGACGTGATTCCACATTCGGGCGCGGTTTGAGATCAGTCATGTCCAGCGACATTTCGACCAATAGAGACTTCGCGGAGTACCTGGCGAGTGCATTCAAGCAAGTGGACTGGCCGATCCCTCCCTATTTGACTCTGGGTTTTCTTGGCCCGCTGGCAAAAGCCATAAACGATGCTCCTGAGGATGAGAAGCTGGCGATCATGCGCGAAAAGCTCGCCGGGGCATATACAGCTCAATACCTGGCAGCCATGTATCTCGACCGGTACAGCAGAATCTCTTATGTGAAGGATTTTTCCCGCCAGATTGACGAGTCAATCCGTACCTATTTTTGCGGCTATACGTTCAACGCCGTCACCGGCCTGCTTCCCGTGATTGAAGGCATCATCCGGAAGATGGCTGCCGGACAGAACCGCGATATCGGGCAAGGAACGAAAAGGCTGAATGATGAGCTGCACGCCCTCGTTGACCGGGAATTGCAGTCTCCTGCCGGTTATGGCGAACGGCTTGTTTTGCTTGAGGCCTTCCGCGACTTTGTTCGCGACCGCCTTCTGCAGAACACAGACCGCTATGTCGGCCTGAATGAATTCAACCGGCACGGAATATTGCACGGAATCTTTGAGGATTTTGGGCAGGCCGTCAACTTCCTTCGTCTGATCACCCTGCTCGACTTGCTCTGCTTCTCCATCGGACTCATCGGAGGCGGTGTTTCCATGTTTGCACCCGCGCCGACTCCCGAGTCCACAAAGCTTGCCGCAGTTTACGCAACCCTGTGTTCGTTCCATGACAGCATCACCGCTTAAAGGTTGAAATGACCTCTAGCACATTAGGATGAAGCATGACAAAGCGTGCGTGCGTCGGTTGCACCGTTCCTCTGACTAACGAAAACATTTCGAGGGAGCACATTCTCCCGGAATGGCTGGCGACGGTAGTCCATCAGCCCGAACTTACGCTCAAGCATTACCGGCACAGTGAGGACACGCGCGAGGATGAACTGCTCCGGAGCCACGACCTGGGGAGCTACGCGATAAAGAACGTCTGTCGCGATTGCAATAACGGCTGGATGAGTGACCTCGAAGGCAGAGCCAAGCCAATCCTGCTGGGCTTGATGAACATGAAAACCAGCCTATTGCAGCTCTCCCCAGAGGAACGTTCAGTCATTTCGGAATGGGCTATAAAAACGGCATTTATGATAGCCAGCGCGCAGAACAACCTTCCGGAATTGCCCTGGCATCTATTTCGCGGAATGGCCCGCATGCCCCAGGAAATACCTGCGCAATGCATCGTGGTGGCGGCTCAAGTACCTTTCTTGCCAGACGGATTCTCAATCAACAAACTGCACTTTGTCGTCTTAATTCCGTTTGTCGACGCCGAGAGAGTTGTGAGGACCTCTGGGGTGCAGCTGCCGCTGTGGCCTTTGGAGCTGGAAATTCTAATCGCGCACAGGCACTTTCCGACAATAACTTCGCCGAATGATCTCATTAATTTCTTGACCAACCTGGTCGAGGCCGGAATTGTGTCCGATTCGCCAAGTCGCGCGCGGGTTTGAACTCGGTAATGTATTTTATCGAGTTAGGAGTCAACGGGAATTGTGCAGCTCTGATTTATGGGATATGAGTCGTTCGAGCTGCCGAAATGGTTCAAACACAAGAATGGTTTAAGCAATGGCTGATTCACTCGGTCGCGCGAGCGAAATGCAGTTTGGCTTGGATAGAAACGGCGAGGTGTTTTGCGTGGGTTGGGTTGTCGCCCGATGGAACTCTGTCGAACAATTCAAGCGAGACAATAAGCCGTTCAGAGTTGAAATCGTGAAAGCTGGCTCACCACGTTGCGAGCAGCTGATGAGCTCTCTTAGTGACGAGAAGAAACGCAGCATTCCTTTTCGAGAATGATAACGTCATGCAAGTCCTTGCCTTGAGACTCAAACTTCGATAGTTCTTGCGACATCAACCACATTTCAGGGGCACCAAACAAATGTATGCATCTGCTGCCCGCGCCACAGTGACGCGCATTGCTTTCGGTATCGCATGCCTTTCGCTCTCGTGCTGCGTAGATCTTGCGGAGGAGCGCCAAGTCGCCAGCAGCAACCTGCAAACGTTCGTCGGGCAGCCGATTCAAGCTTAACCGGCACTGCCCGATCCGGGCAACCGGAATCACTTTCGCTTAAGAAAGGTCGATTCCCGTCCGCCATTGATGCCGGCATTTGGCGCATCTCGCTCTCACGAACTTCTTCGCCGGCTCCTTCATCGCATATGTACCAAGCACGCTGGACCCGATCAACAGGGGGAGCATGATGGGATTCAGGGCCATGCTGGCTGTCAGGGCGGTAAACACCCAGCCTCCGGCCACGCCGCCCCCCAGCTGCGCCAGAATGAATCCCGTTTCGCCAATCAGCTTGTAGTCGTCTGAATTGCATTTCGGACAATTCATATCGGCCCCCGATTGCAGAATGCGGATTTGATCTCACCGCAAATAACGGTACAGCGCAGCGAGAAGGGCGAGAGTACCCAAGCAAAGGAGCGCCTTGTACACTCGTTCCAACACTGCCGTGCTCGTCCATCGCTCAAGGCTTTGTCTCATACCCCCCCGCGTGCTTCGCCGCTTTCTTTAGTGGCAATTGCTCGGACTGAGATTGCAGGCTCTCTGGGCCGCGCCCATCGCCCGCGTATGCTCCCAGCGGCTCACGCTGTCCTGCGAGTCCTGCCCTGCGGAGTCATCCGCCGCCGCGGCAACGAGCAGCGAGAATATCAGCCACGGGCCAAGCACCTTGCCTTGCCACTGTGCGTTCTCCTGCGCTTGCTTCCTGGCCTGCCATGTCCCTGCCCGGTCGTTCCAGTACGCGGCCTGCTTGGGATCTTTCGGTACAATCACCCCTTCCCCGTAGGCCTCCGCAAGCCCCTTCTCTCCCGCGTAGCTGTCATGGCCGGCGCTGTCTTTCAGGAGCGCCATCATCTGGTTCGGCGTGAGCTTTTCGCCCCAGCCATTCATCATCATGGTGACCAGGAAGCCTTCACCGTCCGCATCGCCTTTCGCGGCGGCAAGCTCAAAGCAGCGGAAAGCGGAGGCGTACATTTTCGCTTCGGCCGCCCGACGGCCGAGAATCGACAGCTGATCCGGATTCAAAGGGCACTTCCCGGCTTGCGGCGTGCAGAAGTCCCGGTTCACAATCGTCGCGCTCCAGTAATCAGCTTCCTTGCCTCCGTTCCAATGTACGGAGCCTTTGATGGTGTTCCCCGTGATCGTGCCTTCGTAGTCGGCAGTGAAGGCGCCGCCTTGCGCTTGCGCGAATTGCGACGAGTAGGTTCCGACCGGATCTTCCCTGTGAATCCTGATGGTACTGCCGTCAAAGCTGACTACCGTCAATTTGGTAACCGCAGGATAGAGCCACGCCCCCTGCCCCTGCTTGCCTTCAAACAGCCAGACCGCCCCGCCGCTTCCGGGGTCCTGACATTGGTGGTTGTCACACTCATAGAGCGCAGTGGGAATCGCGGGCTCATCCTGCTGCGCTGCCACGAAATCAGCGACCCAATCGGGGCCCGCCGGTGGATTCTGCTTATGTGACTGTGCGAGCGAGGTTGAGGCGAAAAGCGTGAAACTGAGCACCACCGAGACAAAAGATCGCATTGCCTTGTCCCCCCTTGTGGCCATTGTGGTAGCCGCTAAGTCCTCCCACCCAGTTAAGCGACGTTAAAAGTCCAAACCAAAGTCACTCACCGGAACCGGAATCCACACCCATGGCCCCACAAGGACGATCCTGCCATATTTGTTTCTAAATATCAATATGTTGTCTTTCAATGTCAGTATTTTGACGCAAGGAATCGCCGTGCTACTTTCGGCCCTTGAAACTCAACAATGGAAGACAGTTACGCGCCGCGCGCGCCCTGCTCGGATGGGATCAGCCAAAACTGGCGAAGGCTGCCAAAGTCGCCATCGGCACCATAAGGCGCATGGAATCCTTCGAGTCCTCTATCCAGTCACACACCGGGACACTGCTCAGGGTACAGACCGCTCTTGAGAAAGGCGGAATCGAATTCCTTAACGACGACCGCCCCGGCGTTAGGCTGAAAGAACGTCCCCGCTGACTTGCCCGGCGAAGCAAACCCGCGCCTGCAAAAGAGCGCCGTAGGGTTTGCGCAGCCGCATTAGGCTCCCTTGAGAAATTCGCGGTCCTCATAATGGCGGACCTGCCTGCAGCGGCGCAGCTTGCTTTCAATCAGCAGTATTTGTTCATCGCGCGGCAACGCTAATAATGCATCCGCGGAAATTCCCCCGATGACATTCGCGAGATCCTGCGCCATCCGGTAATTCCGGATTCCGAATATCTGGATGACGCCGGCATTGTCTATGAGCGTGTTCGCCTGCGCGCCGTAAATCTGCAGTTGCGCGGCATTCTGCCAGAACGACCACACCGTCAGTCCTCCCGCTGCCAGCAACGTCGTCGCCATCAGCAGCGCCTCAAGCTTGCCCAGGTTTCCGATTTCGTCGCAAAGCATCAGCGTGCGCTCCTCGGGCGGATTCCTCCGCTGCGTGAGCAGCAGAATCAGCCCGGAAAGCCACATTCTAAGCAACGGGCGATAGGCACTGAGGCGATAAGGCGGCACGATGATGTAAAGCGACATCGGCTTTCCGGCGAGGAAGCCGTCAATATCCATCGTGGTAGTATCCGTGAGCCTGCGGGTCAGGTCGCTGTCGAACAGCCTCAAATGCGATTGCACCGTGCCCAGGACACTCGGTCGCGTATTCTGCTCGGGCAGCTGCAGGAAAGAAACGAAAGCAGCTTTCGCAGCCCGGTTTACGACTTTCTTCTCATCCAGCAGCACCGCCAGGCGGTACACCACATCATCCTGCGTAAAAAGNNGCAGTCGCACCGGCAATCATCGTCTCCGACCAGTCGTTCCAGAACCTGTCGCGCTCATCGCCCTGACGCTCGATGAGTTCCGCCGCGAAGCTGCGCGCCGTCGCTGCCGGGTCCGTCCCGCATCGCATCGTCAAATCGAGCGGATTGAGCGAACCGCTCTCGCTTCCGTCCCGCAAATCGATAACGCATACATCCTGGCCCATTGCCCGCCTTGCGCGCGCGGTTGCTGCGAAGACCTCGCCTTTCGGGTCGAGAACGACAAGCTGTCCGGGATGAGTAAGTGCGTTCGTGATGACCGGCCCGGATGTCTTGCCCGTGCGTGTCGGGGCAAAGGTGATGAGATGGCCATCGCCCGAGTAAGTCACCAGCTCGCCGGCATCGGAATGAGCTCGCGCGGAAAAGCCCATCCCGCGAGATGCAGCGATGCTGCGCCCGAGAATCAGTTTCGACATTGCAACCTTCGTGAGTTTGTTCCGGGGCCCTGGAGTCTCTTGCGGAGGAACCTGCGGGACAAAAGCGGATCGAAGAGTGTAGATCGCCGGCCGGAGTTTTGACGAGAGCTATAGTGCGAGTGTTTTCTGATCGTTGCGGATTGACAATTTGTGTCAGCGCCGAATCGCGAATTGGTACGATGGCGCATATGCCCAATACAGACCCGAAACCAAAAGACCAACTCAAAAAGCCAGGGGCACCGCGGTCACAATCGAAGCCACTTGTGAGCCCTCTGTCAGAGGATGAAAAACGGCAACTGCAAGACGAAGTTCACGAGTCGGCCAAACTATTTCGCCGGTTAGCGAGAAAGGGTAGATAGCTCCGTACGGTTGCGGAGACCTTCGCCGCGAAGGATTGACTTGCTCGCGCGATGTTCTATGGTGCCCGCAGGTACGATCCGCATAATCGTACCCCCCAACTCAAAGCCAGCCGCCTTCCCGGTGTCTGGCTTTTTCCTTGGCTGCCCAGCCCCTTACGGAATTCGCAGTTTGATGTCCGCCCGCTTACACGGTCACACGAAACAACTAACGCTTTGAAAACCTTCTGGCATTTCCATTCAGAGCCATCGCCGGTGTCTACAGGATCGGTGCGCTTCGACATTGCAATTTTCCGTTCAATGCCCCATAAAGTCGCATTCTTAAGAAAAATGAGTAAAACGGGACGAGATGGCGGGCAAGTCGCGTTCAGCTGCAAGCGTACTAACTACGTGCTCTTTATTGTTTTGCTTCTCCGCTAATGCGGAGGCAACGCTGGAGGATGCATGGTCGCTTGCCTATCGGAACAATCCTTCTCTGCAAGCCAAACGCGCGGAGTTGCGCGCTACCGATGAAGCGGTCTCGCAGGCGCTGAGCCATTGGCGTCCCAGCATTGACGCAACCGGCAGCGCGGGTAAGACCAATCAGAAGATTCCATCGCTGGAGCCATTCGGCACCGAGGACTTCAACGGCACGACGCGCAGCTATGGCGTGCAGGCGACTCAGCCGCTGTTCCGGGGATTTCGCACCATCGCGGAAACGAAAGCCGCCGAGCAGCAGGTGCTCTCTGAGCGCGCCAAACTAGAGGATGCCGAGCAGCAGCTTTTCCTGGATACCGCTTCCGCGTATCTGAGCGTTCTTCGCGACACATCCATTCTCGACATGATGCGCGATAACGAAAATATCCTGCAGCAGAAGCTGCAAGAGACAAGAGTTCGTCACAACGCCGGCGAGCTGACGAGTACGGATGTCCGCCAAAGCGAATCCCGTCTTGCGCGCGCCCGTGTCACCCGGTTTCAGGTGGAGAACAGTTTGACGCAGGACCGAGCGGCCTACAAGCGGCTGGTGGGAGAGATGCCCGCAAGCCTGAAGCCTCCGCGTCTTGAGCTTCATCCTCAGCAGGGCCTTGAAGATATCTTCCATCGCGCGGCAATGCAGAATCCGAACGTTACGGCTTCCCGGTTCGCGGTGGAACAGGCAAAGGCAGAGATCGATCTCAACAAAGGCAGCTTGCTGCCCGAAGTTGATCTGGTGGGCAACACGGGGCGCATCTGGGGCCAGAGCGGCCTGCTTCCGGGAGAGCAGGAGACGAGCCAGGTTCTGGTACAGGTCACCATGCCGCTGTACCGATCCGGCGCCGACTATTCGCGCACACGGGCGGCGGAGCAGGTGCTCACCCAGCGGGAGATGGAGCTTGATGACTCCCGCGACAAAGTGCATGAATCGGCGAACAACGCCTGGCAGGCTCTTGAAACAGCGCAGGCGGCGCTCGATGCCGACCGAACCGAGATCGAGGCGGCAGGCAGCGCGCTTGCGGGCGTGAAAGAGGAATCGAAAGTCGGTACGCGCACGACACTGGACGTGCTCAATGCCGAGCAGGAACTGCTTGACGCAAAGGTCGATCAAGCCAAATCACAACACGACAAGGATATGGCCGTATTGCAGATCGAAGCGGCGGCGGGAGAACTCACGGCGGAGCACTTGAAACTTCGGGCTGCGACATACGATCCGAGGCTTCACTACGAAGATGTCCGCTCGCAATGGATTGGCTTCAGCAAGGATGATTCGCGCTACGGCGTCCCCTCTTCACACACTCCGGCTCAGTAATACCGATGGACCTTCAGCCTGAGATACCGCCTACGCATTCCACCGGCCTTACGGCACTTATGCTTTTGCTCCGGTTTCATGGCATTGCAGCGGACGGCGGACAGCTGATCCACCAATATGGCCGCACCATCGGGGTAACTGAAATGCTCCGCTGCGCGAAGGACCTGAAGCTCAAATGCCGCGTGATCGACAGCAACTGGGACCGGCTCCTGCGCACGGCGCTGCCGGCCATCGCCGAGCGGCGCGACGGCAGCTTCTTCATCATCAGCAAGGTCGCAGACGGCAAAATCCTGATTCTCGACCCGGTAGTGGGCAGGCCTCAGCTCGTCAGCCGCGATGATCTGGAATCGGGCTGGAGCGGCCGTCTCGTTCTGATGACGCGCCGCGCAAGCCTCATCGATACGACGCGTCGCTTCGACATCGGCTGGTTCCTGCAGGCGATGCATAAATACCGCCGCCTGCTTTCCGAAGTGCTCATCGCCTCGTTCTTCCTGCAGTTGTTCGCGCTCGTCTCTCCCTTGTTTTTTCAGGTCGTCATCGACAAGGTTCTGGTGCATCGCGGCCTTTCAACGCTCGACGTAATAGTCTTCGGCCTTATTGTCGTCTCGCTCTTTGAAAGCGTCCTCACGGCGCTTCGCACCTATGTCTTCTCCCACACGACCAACCGGATTGATGTCGAACTGGGCGCGCGACTCTTCAAGCACCTGGTTGCCCTGCCGATAAGCTACTTCGAGTCTCGCCGCGCGGGGGACAGCGTTGCGCGCGTGCGCGAGCTTGAAAATATCCGTAACTTCATCACCGGTTCGGCTCTCACCCTCGTCATTGATTTGTTTTTTACTATCGTCTTCCTTGCCGTGATGGCTTTCTATTCGCTGACCCTGACCGGTATCGTCCTGGCGTCCTTTCCGTTTTACATCCTTATCTCGGTTCTGATAACCCCGCTGTTCCGCCAGCAGCTCAATGAGAAATTCAATCGCGGAGCGGAGAACCAGGCATTCCTCGTTGAGACCGTCACCGGGGTTGAGACGCTGAAGGCCCTTGCGGTCGAGCCGCAAATGCAGCGGCGCTGGGAAGAGCAACTCGCGGGCTACGTGCGCGCGAGTTTTCGCGTCTCCAACTTAGGCAACTGGGCAAGCCAGGGCATCCAGCTCATCAACAAGCTGGTGACAGCCGCCATTCTCTTTCTCGGAGCCAAGTCCGTCATTGGCGGCGAGATGACCATCGGCGAACTGGTTGCCTTCAACATGCTTGCCAGCCGTGTGTCGCAGCCCGTGCTCCGTCTTGCGCAAATCTGGCAGGACTTTCATCAGGCGCGAATCTCCATCGACCGGCTAGGCGACATTCTCAATACCACTCCCGAGCCCGCATTCACGCCGGGCCGCACGGCGCTGCCCGATATCCGGGGCTCCGTCGTCTTCGAGCGCGTCAACTTTCGTTACAAGCTCGACGGGCCCCAAGTCTTAAGCGGCATACACCTTGCGATAGATGCAGGCCAGGTGATCGGAATCGTCGGCTCCTCGGGCTCCGGCAAATCCACGCTTGCCAAGCTGGTGCAGCGTCTCTACGTGCCTGAAAGCGGCCGTGTCCTGATTGACGGCGTGGATCTCGCGATGGTGGATGCGTCCTGGCTCAGGCGTCAGATTGGCGTCGTGCTGCAGGAAAATGAACTCTTCAACCGCACTATCCGCGAGAACATCGCGCTTGCCGATCCCGGCATGCCGATAGCGCAAATCATTGAGGCGGCAAAGCTCGCGGGCGCGCATGACTTCATTCTCGAACTTCCCCAAGGCTACGACACGCAGGTAGGCGAGCGCGGATGCACCCTTTCCGGCGGCCAGCGCCAGCGCATTGCCATCGCAAGGGCGCTCATCATGAATCCCCGCATTCTCATTCTTGATGAGGCTACGAGCGCCCTTGACTATGAAAGCGAGCGTGTCATTCAGCAGAACATGCAAAGTATCGTCCAGGCCCGCACCGTGCTCATCATCGCGCACCGGCTATCGGCCGTGCGCAATTGCCATCGCATCATCACCATTGAAAAGGGACGCATCGTCGAGGACGGCAATCACGAAGAGCTGATGCGCTCGGGAAATCGCTACGCCGCGCTTTTTCGGCTTCAGGGAGTGCGCCATGCAAACTGAGATGAGACCACTTCGCTCCGCGCTGGCTCCCTTCGTCTCCCGGCTGCGACTACTTGCCACCTCACAAATCATTACCGGGCGCACGGACGAAATGGAGTTTCTGCCGGCAGCCCTTGAAATCGTCGAAAGCCCCCCTGCCCCCGCCGGGCGAATCATCGCGGCCATCATCATCGGGTTCCTGGTGACTGCGCTTACCTGGGCGTGTCTCGGCTCGGTCGATATCATCGCCACCGCTCAGGGCAAGATTGTGCCAACGGGCCGCACCAAGACCATTCAGCCACTTGAAAGCGGCGTCGTGCGCGCCATCCATGTGCAGGACGGGCAGAAAGTCAAAGCAGGCGACGTTCTGATCGAAATCGACACGACCATCAGCGCGTCCGAGCGCGATCGTCTGAAGAACGAGCATATGCAAGCTCTTCTGGATACAACGAGGCTGAAAGCGGCGCTCGACATAGAAGGTGATGGGGCCGCGCGTTTCGCGGCTCCCGAAGGGGCGACCGAATCGCAAGCGGCACTCCAAAAGAGCCTGCTTGCTAACCAGGTGGGCGAGATTCGAGCAAAGCTGAGCGATCTCGATCACCAGATTGCACAGAATGCAGGCAACCGCGACGCCGTCACATCGACCATCGCCAAGCTTACCCAAACGATTCCGCTTCTTGAGGAACGCGCGAAGGCCCGCAAATCCCTCCTCGATAAAGGCTATGGTTCCAAGCTCGACTATCTGACCATCGAGCAGGATCTGGTGGAGCACCAGCAGGAGCTGGAAGTACAGAAAGGACGCCTTGCCGAGGCGGAAGCAGCCATTGCCGCGCACAAAGCACAGCGCCTACAGGCGGAGGACGAGTACAAGCACACTATTCTCAAAGACCTCTCCGAGGCGGAACAAAAGGCCGCAAGCCTGAACGAGCAACTATTGCAGGCCGCGCAGAAATACCGTCTGCAGACGCTGACCGCACCTGTCGATGGAACGGTTCAGCAGCTCGCGGTGCATACCGAAGGCGGCGTCGTCACACCCGCGCAGGCGTTAATGTCCATAGTCCCCGCCGACAGCCGCCTGGAGATTGAAGCGCAGGTTTCAAATCGGGACATCGGCTTCATCCGCGCGGGAGAAGACGCCGAAATCAAAATCGATACCTTCAGCTTCACCCGTTACGGCCTCATTCACGGTCATGTCCAGTCGGTCTCGCAGGACGCGATTGTTCGCCAGAGGCCTCCCGAGAAAGCCGATGAGAAGCGAAGCACGGGTGATGAAAGCGATTCCAGCGAGCTTCCGGGCCAGGAGCTTGTCTATTCCGCGCGCGTATCGCTTGATAAGACGCAGATGCAGATTGATGACAGGATGGTGAACCTGGCACCGGGAATGGCGGTGACGGTGGAAATCAAGACGGGCTCACGGCGCGTCATCGAGTACCTGCTGTCACCACTCTTGCGCCACAGACAACAGGCCATGAGGGAGATGTAATTCCTAATCCCGTCGCTACAAGGGGGTAGCAACCAATTCAACAGTTGAAGTTCTTATTTATTTATGTCTTAGTCGGCACATTAAGGCCTTGAAGCAGGGGCAGTTCCCATGACCAAACCTTTGCAGTCTTCGCAGTTACGACCTACAGAACAGCCCAAGAGGGCTCCATCATTCCCTACTTTTTATAGATCACTTCTTCTTACCGGCGTAGTGGTTGGCGCAATTACTTGCGGAACATATTTCATTCACGGCTCAGAAATCCTGCCGTTTTATCAGCACGGTGATCACGTAAGCGTGGAGGAGCAACAGAAACGTCTCGCAGCGTTTAACGCGCTTGGCCCGATGGAAGTGACGCCCATCCCAGAACAAGGCATATCCAATGCTGTTGATGCCATGCAGCTTTCTGTTGCCGCACGACAGGCGCTGATGGATGAATTGGCCAAAAGCCCCCAGACGCCTTCCATTCAACATTCGGCGCTACCTGATCCCGCAGGAGGGCACAGGCATGAACTCCGGCTTACGTGGATAACGCTTTGGGACACGGATACGGAAGATGGTGACGTGGTGCGAATTGATACACAGGGGTATTCCCGAACGGTTGTATTAAAAAAGGAGCCCACTACCTTTGCGGTTCCCGTTTCGCAGGATGACGCTATCACTGTTACCGGCATTCGCGACGGTGATGGGGGTGGCATAACGGTCGGCGTGGCCTCCGGCGCGTCCAAGGCAGTTTTTCCGATCATGAGCGAAGGCGAGGTCTTGAGCCTCAGAGTAAGAATAAGGTGACGCGGTCATTGATATCTGCAGCAACAAGGCTCATGCCCGTTGCATTTCTTGTGATGGCTTGCATTGCCATCGCCCAGTTTTGTATGCAATATGGTCCATCGAGCGGGACTATCGGAACCTATATTCATGCAACAAGCATCCTCATACAGCGTCATGCTTGGGTGGTACTGGGGTCCGCGACATTATTCTGGCTACTTACTTTCTGTGGTGTTTTTCATGAGCGCCAGAGCAATGCCAGCCGCAAAGAGAAGGGATGGTTGATGGACATACTTGATCGTTTGACAAATCGTCAGGTTCTAGAGCAAAAGATAGCCAAAGAACCTGAAGCTGTATTCATTGATACCGAACAATTGGCTGTCAGCCTCAAGAGCAAGGTAATCGGCCAGGACGCCGTTTGTGATGATATCGCAGCTCAGGTCCGAAGGCGCCTGGCGCTGAAGCAGCGCGGAAAGCCGGTAGGCGTATTCATGCTTGCGGGTCCACCGGGGACCGGTAAGACATATTTGGCAAAGCGCCTGGCGATTGAGCTCTCCCGCAAACTCCTGCACTTCGACATGACGCAATTCTCAAGTGGCGGTCACGGTGCAACCCAATTGTTTGGTTCGTCAAAAGGCTATGTGGGATCTGATTCCTATGGAAAACTCACCGGGTCCCTGCGCGACACACCCGACGCCGTAGTTTTGCTCGACGAATTCGAAAAGGCACACTCCGAGGTGCATAAGAATTTTCTCACTGCGTGGAACGACGGGTTTATTACGGAAGCATCGGACGGCAAGCAGATATCGACGACAGGTTCCATATTCATGTTAACCACGAATGCCGCTACGGATTCCCTCCAGTCGCTCAGCATCACATACGCGAACAATTCGGATGAACTCCGCCGCGCTGCCACCAACGCGCTACGGGAGGCAGGATTCGCTCCTGAAGTCCTCAATCGCATCGATCGCATCCTGGTCTTTAAGCCTCTATCGGGTCTCGACATCGCCCGCGTTACGGCTCTCGAAATCGAAGGGATGATTCAAAGCTATGGCCTTGGCATTGCCGAAAAAGGGATAGCTCCCGAAGTCCTGTTGGATATGATGCGCAATCAGGAAAAGCGCGGCGCTGGCGCTTCATCAAGAGACTTGGTGCGTGCGGTGGAAGAATCGATTGCAGACACGCTGATTGAGGCGAAACAGAAGGGTCATGTCAGGGTATCGCTGGTCTCTTTCAACGGCGCAGTGATAGCCAGGGCCGAAGAATGACGGTGTCCGAGACTGTATCCTTTCCTGGGACAATGACCTCCTTGTGGCGTCGCGCGCCCTTATGGCGGTTCTCATTCATGTCTGCCGCGTTACTGACTTTGCTGTTTATTCTGTTCCCGCCAGGCGAGCCACCGCCAGATGACTACGCCAAGACCTTGTCCGCAACAGCAACCTATGCACCTCAAGCGCCGGCCTCTCCCTCCGTCGCCGACGCGGGACGGTCAGCACCTCAAACCGCGGATCTCTCCCTCTCTACCGCCAACAACACTGAAAACGATGCAATAAAACGCGAAACAGGCCTCGATGCGGCCACGCTGGGGCGCTTGTTCAATGGCTCGGTTACCGTAAATGGCTTCAAAATACCGCTTACTGGCGATGATTGGGCGCTGCTGGCTGCCGCCAAAATCACTTCAGCCAAGAGTTCAGGCGTGGTTTATTTTCTCGGCACAATCGTACACAAGCAGCTCGTCAAGGGGCTCATAATAACGGCTGTCAGAACAAAACCAAGCGTACCCGACGGCGGCGAAAAGCTGAACTGGGCTAAGCAAAGCGCACTCTTCAAGTCCCCCGAGTGCGCCTCAGGCGAGGGCGCTCACGTCCAGTCCTGCTGGATGATTTACGACTGGTTTAGTTCTTCATGGCACAAATGGGCTGATCGTTCGGAAAAGATGAACAATATCGAACGGGCGGCAGCTGGGAATATGGATGCGAAGGGAATACTTTATCCCCAGGACATGGTTGGCGTTCGTTTTATCCGAGCCGAGAAGTGGGGTCTGATAACCGCTGTCTACTTGTTCAATCCTGAGGTGGAGAAGATTACATCAGGCACGGCGCTTTCTTTTGTGGATTCTGATTGGTATGTGTCTAATATCCACCGCCATCCCGACAAGCTCGCCTATGTCGAAAGACTCAAGCAATGGGCTGCTTCCCTCTGGCCGCAATTCAAACAATCATTTGACGCTGGCCAATAGACCCACAACCCTTTCATGAAGGACTTCAATCATGTCAAAGCTCGCCCCGAAGCAACAAGCAAAACTGACTCTTCTCGATAATCCATACGCCCGCGACATGTTTGCGGATGAGGTCGTAGGTTGCTATTCGGTCCATAATACTTTCCGAATCACATTCGCCTCTGCCAAGGCCGATCATACGACAGATCCAGCTTCTAAAAGTCGCGTGGTTATTGGCCGCTTAGTCATGCCCCTGGCCGCATTGGACGATTTTCACAAAATGCTTACGACGGTCCTCAACAATAAGAAAGCACAAGCTCCCGGCTCTGAGGTCGGCTCCCATACCCTTCAATAGGCCCCCACCAAACCGCCTACCATGACTCTGGCACGCTATCGACCTGCCGCAAACGCAAGGCCTGCTTTTTTTGATGACATTGTGCCCGGCTGTGGCTATAGATCGTTCAGCTTTGGTGACAGTCCCATCGAAGAGGGCGCACGACTAGATGGCCTGTTGACAGGGCATTCTCTTGCGAAGCGAGAAGCTTGGGAGCACTCGGATGAGCGACAAACGCAATCGCGAAGCCTGGAAGGTAGGAATCGATACCCTTTCCATGGTGTCGTTTGTTTTTCTGGTCATAGTGTGCCCATTATGGATGCACTACCACCCGCACACTCACGACGCACAGGGACACTTTGTCTGGATGGTAAAGGCATCTTTTGCGGTCACTCCCCCCTGTGCGCTTGGCCTCATCTGGATTTTTGTCAGATATTCCCGGTTTGTCCCGGCAGAATACTCTCTCTCTAAGCCACTTAATTTTGTGCGGTGGGTGCTTGCTTTTCTGGCTATGAACTGCCTTGTGTACTTAATCCTCACAAACATGGTGTGGAACTGAGCGTATGACAACAGTGATCATCATCGCAAGGGTCCTTTCATGACGTTGTCTCCATCGAGTACTTCACAGTTCAAACGATTGATCGATATCGTGTCGGTGATTCTTCTAGGCTCGTTGCAACT
>PLHN01000213.1:2368-7438 GCA_003139975.1 Acidobacteriaceae bacterium | reverse complement strand
GAGTGCGTCATTGGAGGCTACACCGATCCGGAGGGCAGCCGCGAATATTTTGGCGCGCTTGTGCTCGGCTTATATGACCGGCAAAAACGGCTGATTCACGTTGGGCAGGTGGGCACGGGCTTTGATGAGAAGGTGCTCAAGGAAATTTTCGGTCGCCTGCAGCCGCTTAAGACGAAGCAGAATCCGTTTTATGGCGAGATTGGCGGGTTGCGAAAGGTTCAGTTTGTGCGTCCGGAGCTTGTTGCCGAAATCAAGTTTGCCGAGTGGACTCACGAAAGTGCGGATGGCGGGATGAAGCTTCGGGCGCCGGTGTTCATGGGGCTGAGAGCCGATAAGTCGGCGGAAGAATGTCGGCTGGAGGAAGCGATCGCGGGTTAGAGTGGCCCTCGGCGGCTAAAGCCGAAATCAAAACGAGATGTTACCGCAGCGCTGAAGCGCCGCGCCACCCAAAGTCAGACAATAGCGAAGGTAGAAACGCTCTAGCAGCGAAAATTTTCGAAGTAGACGAGCCCGCTCATTCATGCGAACTAGCCGGTTGGCACGCCTTGCGGTTTTACGCGCTCGCGGATGAACTTGACGATATCGTCCATCGAGGTGCCGGGTTGGAAGATGCCGGCGACGCCGATTTTTTTCAGGCCTTCCATGTCCTGATCAGGGATGATGCCGCCGACCAGCACGATCACGTCATCCATTTTGTTCTGCTTGAGCAGGTCCATCACGCGCGGCACGATGGCGTTGTGGGCACCGGAGAGAATGGAGAGGCCGATGACCTGAACGTCTTCCTGGAGCGCGGCGTTGACGACCATCTCCGGAGTCTGGCGAAGGCCGGTGTAGATGACTTCCATGCCTGCATCGCGGAGGGCGCGAGCGATGACTTTGGCACCGCGGTCGTGACCGTCGAGGCCGGGCTTGGCTACCAGAACGCGGATTTTTGATTCGGTGGGCATCGGGAATATTTAAACACAGTGGGCCTGCGCGAGCACAGGCCGATTGCACTTTACGGCTCAATTCAACTTCCCCGCTAGCTTTTCTGCGGCTGCCAGGACTTGGCCTTCTTTCGCTACTCTCGTCAGAGTGTTGATGTCGTCGTATAGGGCGCGGTCGTCATCGAGTCTTTTCACGTGGTGGCGGATGGCTTCGTAGGCGGCCTGCGAGGCTGGAGATGGCTTGACGGGAGCGCGGAGATCGAAGGCCTGGGCGGCGGCCATCAACTCAATCGCTAACACGGCCCAGGCGTTCTCGATGATCTGGCGCGTCTTGATGGCTGTGGTCATTCCCATGGAGACGAAATCTTCCTGATCGGCGGCGGCCGGGATGGAACCGGTGGCGGCGGGGTGACTTAGCACGCGATTCTCGCAGATGAGCGCGCCCGCTGTGTACTGGGTGAGCATCAAGCCGGAGAACATGCCGGCACCTTTGGTGAGAAACGCGGGCAAGCCTGCGGAAAGGTGGGGATTCATGAGGCGGTTGAGGCGGCGCTCGGAAAGGGCGGCTACCGTGGTAACGGACATGCCCACCATCTCGAGCGCGAAGGCCATGGGCGTTCCCTGGAAATTCGCTCCCGTGAGCACGAGATCTTCATCGGGGAAGAAGACGGGATTATCGGCGGCATGGTTGAGTTCGATCTCGAGCATGTAACGGGACCACTTGAACGCGTCTTTGGCGGCGCCGGTAACCTGCGGACTGGAGCGAAGAGAATAGGCATCCTGGACTTTTTTGCCGGGGCGTTGGAGGAGTTCGGAACCTTCGGTTAGTCGGCGAACATTTTCGGCGCAAGTCTGCGCGCCGGGATAGCCGCGGACATCGTGGATGCGGTGGTCGTAGGCTTTCATGTTGGCGTTCAGGGCTTCGAGAGTCATGGCCAGCGCGACTTCCTGAGTCTTGAGCCAGCGCTCGGCGTCCGCAAGTTCAATGCAACCCATGCCGGTCATTAGATCGGAACCGTTGATGGTGGCGAGGCCGTCGCGCTCGCGGAACACGATAGGAGTGAGTCCGGCTTCGCTCAAGCCTTGCTTGGCGGGGAGGCGCTTGCCTTGATAGAAGACTTCGCCTTCGCCCATGAGGGTGATGGCCATTTGCGCCATGGGAGAAAGATCGCCGCATGCGCCGACGGAACCTTTCTGGCAGACGACCGGAGTTACGCCGTGATTCAGCATGTCGATCTGGAGTTGGACAACCTCGTGGCGAATTCCGGAGTGGCCCCAGCAATGGGTATTGAGGCGGGAGAGCATGCCGGCGCGAACATCTTCTTCGGCGCAAGGCTCGCCGTAGCCGGCGGCATGAGAGTAGAGCAAATATTTCTGAAATTGTTGGACCTGGTCGGGAGTCAAAACGACTTCGGAAAGTTCGCCGATGCCGGTGTTGACTCCATACATGATTTCGCGGGATTGGATCTTGCGTTCGAGCAGAGCGCGGCACTTGTTGATGCGGCGGATGGCGTCGGGGTGCAGTTCGATGGGCTGGCGGTGGCGGGCGATGGCGACAACGTCTTCAACTTTGAGGGAATGGCCATCCAGAACGGCGGTCGGCCCTGCTTGCTGCAAAGGATGTTCGTGAAGTAATGCGCCCATAGAATCTGCTCCCAAATGTAGTACGGAATTTATGTATTGCGATTTACGGCCTTAATGTAGTGCGGCGGTAGTAATTGCGGAAGGATGATTGTCACTCGGGTGTGTGACCGGTGATCGACGGAACGGAGACCCCACACATCGCAACTGGCGAGATGTGTGCGGCAGCCCGGTTTAGTGTGTGCAACCCCAGGTTAGCGTCCAAAAAACGGACGCGAACCTGGGGCACCTAGCTTTCACACACTATTTATGGGCCGAATTCACAAGATCATGGATCACATCTCGATCGGTGAGTTGCTCATAGGCATGCTCGCCGTGGATGGCCTCGTCGAGGCCAATCTCCTCATGGGACTCGCTGACCTTGACGGGGGTGAAGGCATCAATGATGCGAAGCATGGCGTAAGTGAATGCAAACGCCCAGACCGACGAGAACACGACGGCCGTGACCTGCTTCAGCAAGAAGGTCGGATCGCCATAGAGCAAGCCGTTGGCGCCTTCGGGGTTGAATGCCTTATTGGCAAAGATGCCGAGCATGACGATGCCGAGGAATCCGCCGACACCGTGGACGCCCCAAACATCGAGGGCGTCATCCCAGCCCAGCTTGTTCTTCATTTCTACGGCGTAGTAGCAAACCACGCCGGAAACGCATCCGATGATGACGGCGGTCGTCGGAGAGACAAATCCGGCGGCGGGAGTAACGGTGGCGAGTCCGGCAACCGCTCCCGTGAGCAGGCCGAGCAACTTGGGCTTCTTTTCGTTGAACCAGGCCACCAACAGCCAGGTAACGGCGGCGAAGGAAGCGGCGACGTCGGTGTTCAGAAAAGCCGTGGCGGTGACGGAATCGACGCGCATTTCGCTGCCGGCGTTAAAGCCGTACCAACCGAACCACAGCAGACCCGTGCCGAGCGCAACCAATGGAATGCTGTGCGGGCCGCGGTCGGCCGTACGACGCTTGCCGACGTAGATCACGGAAGCAAGAGCCGCGATTCCGGCAATGTTGTGGACGACGATGCCGCCGGCGAAATCCTTCACGCCCCACTGCTGGAGGAAGCCTCCGCCCCACACCATGTGGACGAATGGGAAATAGACGAAGGTGAGCCAAGCGGTTAGAAACAGCATGTAGGCTTTGAAGGTGACGCGGTTGGTGAAGGCGCCGGAAATGAGCGCCGGTGTGATGATGGCAAACATCATCTGATAGGCGATGAAAACGAAGGCAGGAATGGTGTCGTTCGGCAAAGACGGGGTGCTGAGGCCGACCCCGCGCAGAAATGCGTAGTGGAAGTTGCCGATGACTCCGTGCCAGTCGCCGCTGAAACACAGAGAGTAACCGTAGAGGTACCAGATTACGGTGGTCCAGCCCATGGAGACAAAGCTTTGCATCATGATGGCCAGGACGTTCTTGCGGCCCACCAGGCCACCATAAAAGAACGCCAGGCCTGGCGTCATCAGCATGACCAGGCTGGTGCACAAGATCATAAAACCGGTGTTACCGGTATCGAGGTGAAGCATGCGATCCTCCGACCGAGATTTAGAGATGTGGCTCGCGGATAGCGAGCGGGGGGGTCCGAACCAGCACCGCCGCGCAGGTGGAGGGCCCGCAGACCCAGATGCGCGAAAAGCACTATTACAGTCAGAGGCTCTGCCTATTACGGGAGAAACTCAGTGCGGTATGTCACAGGAGGGGGTGACGGCGGTCGCAGGCTAAGCGCCGATCTGCTGCGCTGGTTTCGGCAACAGCGCGGCTATCAGACTCGCATCAACGCGATTCTGCGCGCGTATATGAAGGGGCATGGACCTGAACGCAAACACCGTAAAGAAGCACGATTCTCCGCCATTCCCAATATACGGCTTCGCTGTCCGCCAAGAGTGACATGCCGGCTTCGATCACGCGCACTTCGCGCTCGGCCTCGGCCACAGTCAGTCCGAAACCGTTTCTGGCAGCAGGCCGTGTCATTGCGTTCCACAATTCGGAGATATTCTGATGAGTGTAATGCAGAACGCAGCCCTCAGAGGCGAGCTTGGCGAGAGCTGCATCGATGGTTTTGTGTTGCGGATCGGATCGCCGTGCGACGCGCAGCAGAATGTTCGTGTCAACTAAACACGATGGGATAGCCATCTAGTCGTGGTCCTGATAAATCCATTCGCGGGAGATGATCTCCGGCAGCGGAGGAATCCTGTCCGAGAACTGGGCCAGAGAATCGAGCCATGCTCGGGCTTGCTCAGGCGTCGGCAAAGGCCGTTCGGCCGCCGAACCCGCTGCCTGCTGGGCGAGGATTCGTTCTATGTAGGCTTCCAACGGTACTCCTCGCGCTTCTGCCTGGGCAGCGAGTTGTTCGGGAACGCGGATTCTGATTTCCATTGGAAGAATGTAGCACGAGTCGCCACCCTCGGAGAATTGCTCGTGGCGGCGGTTCCTACGCGGGCTTTAACTGGCGGGATGCCCATTTCTTCATCAACGTCACTTACGGCGTTACTCCCAACTGCCAGAACAAAAACGAATACA
>PLHN01000213.1:0-2340 GCA_003139975.1 Acidobacteriaceae bacterium | reverse complement strand
TTCTTGGCGTGCATGGGGTCGACGCGCGTATCGGTATCGGCGGTCATAAATAAGATGGCGGGATATTCCTGGCCGGGCTTGATGTGGTGATAGGGCGAGTAGGCGTAGAGCCAGTCGAATTGCCTGGGATCGTCGGCGGAGCCGTACTCGGGGATCCAGAGCTTGGCGATCTGAAAATTCTGGTAGCGCAGCATGTCGAGCAGCGGGACCTGACAAACCACGGCGCGGAACAGGTCGGGGCGCTGCGTGATCATGACGCCCATGAGCAGGCCGCCGTTGGAGCCGCCATTGATGGCAAGGCGATCGCGGTCGGTGTACTTCTGTGCGATCAGGTATTCGGCGGCGGCGATGAAGTCGTCGAAGACATTTTGCTTCTTTTCGAGCATACCGGCGCGGTGCCAGTCCTCGCCAAACTCGGAACCTCCGCGCAGGTTGGCGACCGCGTAGACGCCGCCGTGCTCCATCCAGAGATAGGCGCTGCGGTTGAAGGCGGGGCTGCTGGAGACGTTGAAGCCGCCGTAACCGGTCAGCAGCGTGGGATTCTTGCCGTTGCGGACAAGACCCTTTTTGCTGACGATGAACATGGGAATCCTGGTGCCGTCTTTGGAGGCGTACCACTCCTGGCGCACGTCATAGGCCGAGGGATCGATGGAGGGCGCATCGACGGCGGTCCAAATTGTGCTCTTGCCTGAGGCGAGATCGTAACGGTAGATAGTAGGAGGCACGGTGAACGATTGGAAGCCGAAGAAGATTTCATTGCGGTCATAGCGGCCGCTGGCGCTGAAGACATTGCCGAGAGCGGGCTGCGGAATGTCGGCGAGTTTCTTGCCACCGAGCGAGAAGAGCTTCAGCTCGGAAGCGACGTTGTGTTCGTACTGGAGGAAAAGCTTGCCGCCCGTGACCGCGACGCTCTGCAGTACGGCGTCGGTCTCGGGAATCAGTTCCGTCCAGTGTTCGCGTTTGGGATTGGCGGCGTCGGCGACGAACACGCGATAGTGGGGCGCATCTTCGTTTGTGATGATGTAGAGCTTGTTCTGAAAGACTTCGGCGTTATAGAGAAAATCTTTGCCGGTGGTGATTTCGATCGGAGGAATCTTGGACTGGAGATCCTTGAGAAACATCTCGGTCTTGCTCCAGCCGTGCTCGACGTTGATCAGAAGCCAGCGGTTGTCGTCGGAGAGGGAGACCTCCGGGATGTCCTGCGGATTGGGTCTTTCGTCGAAGATAAGAGGATCCTGGGCGGGATCGGTTCCGAGTTGGTGATAGAAGACCTTGACGTGGTAGACCTCTTCGCCAGCGGGGACATCGCCTTTCTTTGGATGGCGCGTGTAGTAGAAACCGGAATTATCTTTTAACCAGGCCAGGCTGGCGAAGCGCGTGCGATCGATGGTATCGGGAAGAGCCTTGCCGGTTGCAGACTCAAGGAGATGAAGCGTGCTCTCTTCGGATCCATTGGGCGAGGTACCGTAGGCGATGTACCTGCCGTCATCGGAGGCATACCACCAGTCGAGGGCAACGGTGGCATCGGCGGAGAGCTTGTTGGTGTCAAGCAGAACGCGGTCCCCGCCATTGAGGCCTTCGCGGACGTAGAGGAGAGGTTGATTCTGGCCGGCATCGCGGCGGGTGTAGAAGTAATACTTGCCGCCAACCTGTGGAGGGATGACCATTCCGATGGAAAGAAGCTGGGTGAGACGTGCGTTGATCTTGTCGCGCCCGGGAAGCGGGTCAAGGACGGAACGCGTATAGGCGAGTTCCTGCTCGACATAGAGCTTGGTGTCGGGGTCGTTGGAATTCTCAAGGTAACGATAGGGATCGACGATCTTGTGACCTTGCACCGTGTCCTCGATTGGGGCGATCTTCGCTTTGGGCGGACCGGAAGAAGCGGGAGCGTCCTCGGCCATGAGGAGCGTAAAGACTCCGGTGAAAAGAAGAAGCAAGAAAGCAATCAGCAAACGGAACCCTCCGAGCATAGACACCTCAGTCGTGTTGTGGCAGCTCTGGTTGTGGACGAAGTGCCGAGGGATAGGTTAGCAGAAGCGAAGAGGGCAGAGGTTAGAGGTCAGANNGTTTCAAGGTTTCAACGTTTCAGAGTTTCAAAGTGTAGTCGAGAAGCGGGATGGCGGTCCTTGAAACCTCGGAACTCTGAACCTTGAATTTTCTCCCAACCCTCCGACAATCCACCATCTAACCTCTGAGGCTACGAGGATTTGCGCGGTGTAGTTGTGAAATTCGGAGGTAGGAGACCTTTTGCGTGGACGCCGGTTTCCCAAGCGAAGCGGCCTTTGATATCATGATTGGGAAAAGTCGAGTGCGCACAGTTGCGCGTCCACTCCTCAGTAG
>PLHN01000328.1 GCA_003139975.1 Acidobacteriaceae bacterium | reverse complement strand
CATCTTCAACAGCCGCCCCTTCGCGATCAACGGCGTCACCGGCCTCAACGATCTTTTTGGGAAGAACCCTCTGACTGCGAGCTGCTCGTTCTGCCACAATAACGGCAATGTTGGCAACGACCTCTTCAACGATCCCAAACACATCGGCGTTGCCGACAATAGCTATGTCAGCCCCGCTCAGGCTTCTGCCAACGGCTCCTCCACACTTCCATTAACTTCAGACCGTCCGGTCTTCACCTTCCTCTGTCCGGTGGGTTCAATCACCTATTTCAGCAATCCGGTCAACGTCACCGTCAATGGCGTTATCACGACCTACGACGAATACCAAACTTCCGACCCCGGCGTCGGCTGGATCACCGGCAAATGCAGCGACCTCGGCAAGTTCAAGGTCTCGTCGCTCCGCGGCATTGGCGCTCGCGCTCCTTTCTTCCACGGCGGGCAGGCCAAGACCATGCGCGACGTCGTCCTCTTCTACAACAACCGGTTCAGCATTGGCCTCAGCGAGCAGGACATTGAGGATCTGACCAACTTCCTCAACGCACAATAACCGGGGGATATTCTCCAGGCAACAAAGCGGCCGGGAAGCTGGCTTCCGCAGAAATTCCATCCAGCTCCCGTGTTGAGGATGATAATGACCTTTCTGCCTGGCTTCACGCTTGTTTTCTTGACCGCGCGATGGCTTCGCGGGCTTCTTTGTCGGCGGTGCGGCGCCGCTCGGTTTCGCGCTTATCCCACTGCTGCTTGCCGCGAGCCAGTGCAAGTTCAACTTTCACCCTTCCGCCTTTGAAATACAGGCGCGTGGGAATGAGCGTCAACCCGCGCTGCTGGGTTTTGCTGAACAGCTTGCGAATTTCTTCCTTGTGAATGAGCAGCTTCCGGGTACGCTCCGCGGCGTGGTTGGAATAACCGCCATGGTCGTACGGGCTGATGTGGCAGTTCAGCAGCCAGAGTTCGCCATCTTTGACCAACCCGTAGGCATCCTTCAGATTGGCCTTCCCGGCGCGGACCGATTTGACCTCGGTACCCGTGAGAACCATCCCGGCCTCGAATTTTTCGAGCAAGAAATAGTTGTGACCGGCGTTCCTGTTGGTGGCGGCATCTCTCTCCCCCGCAGCCGTCGGCTGACGGCGAGGGTTTTTCTCCCGGTTGGCCTGAGTCTGATGCGTCGTCTGTTTGGCCATCTGCAAGAAGAACTTAGCACGAAGGGAAGGTCTGGGGTATCAGGTTGCCGGTGTCGCACCTTGGATCTAGCGAAGGGATGGAAACGAGGCGAGGCGATGGGGAGATCTTTCGAGCGCCGGGACGTCGCAGCGGCGAGTTCCTTCCTGTACACCTTGGGACAAGTACCAATGAGTGTAAACATCGGCCCCACAATCAGATGGGCGCTTGGAAGGGCAATGCTATAATCCGAGTTTCTGGTACCTTTTTGCCCGAAATGTCCGTGTTATGCCTGCTTTAGCACACGGTCTGTGCCGTAATTTGACGCGATAGAGCCGGTATAGCCCGGCAAGAGAAAAATCTGTATGAGAGGCCGTTGAATGACACGCCTGATACGTCCGACTTTTTTCCTTCTGCTGGTGTTCAGCCTCCTGAGCCTTCCCGGAATTGCCGCCGAGTCTGCCAAGTCGCTTTATGCGAAAGGTACTGACTCGGAAGCACGGCAGGACTACGAGAAGGCCTACGAATATTTCAAACAAGCCTACAATGTGCAGCCCAAGGATCTGCGATATCGAACCGCCTATGAGCGGAACCGGTTTCTGGCCGCCGCTTCGCACGTGCACCGCGGGCAGATTGCGTTCGATGCGAACAAACTGGACGAGGCCAAAGGGGAATTCGAAAAGGCGCTGGCCATCGATCCTTCCTCGTTCATCGCCCAACAGGAATTGCGGCGCACGCTGCAGATGATCCAGGAAGGGACCAGTGCGGAGCCGCAGGCTCTCAATGCGCCCAAGTCGGAGCTGCGGAGGCTGCTGGCACAGGCGCAAGGCCCGGTCGAACTGGCGCCCATATCGAGCGCTCCCATCACGCTCAAGATGACGGAGAAAAGCAACGTCATTTTTGAAACGGTGGGCAAACTGGCCGGTGTCAACGTGTTGTTCGATCCCGCCTATACGGCGAAACAGGTGCGCATCGAGTTGAACGGCGTGTCGCTGGAAGAAGCGCTCTCCATTGTCTCGTTTCAGACGAAGACTTTTTGGCGGCCGGTGACGCCCAACACGATTTTTGTCGCGGAAGACAATCCTGCAAAGCGGAAAGAGCTGGAACAAAACGTTCTCAAAACTTTTTATCTATCCAATCTTTCGCAGCCTACCGAATTGCAGGATGTCGTGAACGCGATGCGCACGATCCTGGAGGTCAGCCGCATTCAGCAACTGCCCTCGCAGGGAGCGATTGTGGTCCGGGGTACTCCGGATCAGGTCGCGCTGGCGCAGAAACTGGTGGACGATCTGGATAAGGCGAAGCCCGAAGTGGTAGTGGATGTGGCCATACTGGAAGTAAGCCGCGACAAGATGAAGACCTTCGGTATTAACCCTCCCACCAACGTTTCCGTGGCCCTGCAGCCGAACGTCAGCACCACCGGCGGTACAACGGGTACGACTACCGGGGGCACGACCACTACCACAGCTCCCACCACGAGCGGACTCAACCTGAATACATTTAACAACCTGACCGCGCAGGATTTTCAGGTGACGCTTCCCTCGGCGACCGCGACCGCGCTGCTGAGCGATAGCACGTCGAAGATCATACAGAATCCGCAGGTGCGGGCCTTGGACGGGCAGAAGGCTTCGCTGAAGATCGGCGAACGCGTGCCGGTTGCGACCGGTTCGTTTCAGCCCGGAATTGGCGGCGTCGGTATTAACCCTCTTGTCAATACCCAGTTTCAATACCTGGACGTGGGCGTGAACATCGACATCACGCCGCGCGTGCATGCCGGACATGAGGTTTCGTTGAAGTTGTCGCTGGATGTTTCCGCCGTGACGGGCAATGAGAACATCGGCGGCATCACCCAGCCGATCATCGGACAGCGCAAAATCGAACACGAGATCCGCCTCAAAGATGGGGAAGTCAACATATTGGGCGGCATCATGGAAGACCAGCAGACCAAGGCGATCAGCGGCATACCCGGGCTGGCTTCGATTCCAATCTTGAAGTATCTGTTCTCGCAAACCCAAACCGAGCGCCAGGAGGACGAGATCGTCTTCGTGCTGGTGCCACACATAATCCGGGGACCAGAACCCTCGCGGAGCGCCGACTTGCTCGATGTCGGAACGGCCAATGCGATTCAGTTGAGGCTGGTGAACACCAAGCCGGCGGCGCCACCGCCTCCGGCCCCGGCACCGACGCCCGCCGTTCCGCAGGGGGGGCAGCAGAATCCGCCCGGCCAGAACCCGGGCGCTCGGAACGCTCCAGCCGCGGGCGGGGCCTCCTTCTTGTTTGATCCGCCGTCTCTGACCCAGGCAAAAGGGTCGACTTTCACAGTGAACGTCATGGTTTCCGGCGGACAGAACGTTTACTCGGTGCCGGTGCAACTGAGTTACGATCCCAACCAGCTGCAAGTGCTGAATGTTTCCAATGGCGGCTTCCTGTCCCAGGATGGCCAGGCGGTCGCCTTGGCGTTCCGCGACGACCCGGCGAACGGCACGTTGCAGATTACGGCCTCGAGGCCTCCCGGTGCCGGCGCTGTTTCGGGCCAGGGCGCGGTCGTGACCCTGACGATGATGGCGAAATCGCCGGGACAATCCGCGCTGGTGATTACGCGGGGCGGCGCTCGTGACCCGGCGATGCAGGCGATCCCGATGAATGGAGCCGAAGCGGCGGTTACCATTCAGTGATTGCGAAGTATGTTATGAATCATCCAGCTAACATGATCAAGTTGGTGCCGGCGCGGCGCCGCCTCCGCGGATTCACGCTCATCGAACTGATTGTGGCCACGACCATCATTTTGATCTTGACGGGGATGGCGCTGCCTACGGCCCGATTCATGCTCCAGAGAACGCGCGAAAAAGAGCTGCGCGACGATTTGTGGATGCTGCGCGACGCCATCGACCGCTATAAAGCTGCCGCCGACACGGGGGCGTTTAAGACGAAGCTGGGAAGCGAGAATTACCCACCCGACCTGGAGACGCTGGTCAAGGGTGAGGACGTGTCCGGCAAGAAACTGAAGTTCCTGCGCAAGATTCCGGTCGATCCGATGACGGGAAAAGCGGAGTGGGGGATGCATTCCATGCAGGACGATCCCACATCGGATTCCTGGGATGAGCAGAACCTGTTCGATGTCTACAGCAAATCGCAGGCGACCGCTCTTGACGGCACCAAGTACAGGGATTGGTAAATGAGATTCACGACTAAAGCGCATCCGCGGGGTTTCACGCTGATCGAGATGATCATCGTCATGAGCATCGTGCTGGTGTTGCTGGCCATCGCCCTGCCCATGTATAACCAGGCGATCTTGCGCTCCAAAGAAGCCACATTTAAGAAGAATCTGTTCACCCTCAATGAAGTCGTTCAGCGGTACTCGGAGGACAAGAGACAGGCTCCGCAGCAACTCGACGACCTGGTGCAGGCGGGATATCTGAAAGCCATTCCCAACGACATTACGGGCGTCAACACCACCTGGCAGACGGAGCAGGAGACCGACCCGGAGAAAGCCTGGAATCCCGACCAGATGGGCATCTCTGGGGTGGTCAGCGGTTCCAACGAGCCGGGCAGCGACGGCAGGCCCTACTCGGAGTGGCGATGAAGCACGCAAGATTGACAAACCGGGTCGAACGCGGCAGCCGCGGATTCACGCTGCTCGAAATGATGGTGGTGATCAGCATGATCCTCATCTTGCTGGCGGTCGCCATGCCCATCTACAGCCAGAGCGTCAATCGGGCGCGAGAGGACGCGTTCCGCGACAGCCTGCTGACTCTGAACCAGATGATTTTTCAGTACACGCTGGATAAGCAGAAACCGCCGCAATCGCTCGAAGATCTTAGGAGCGCGGGATACATTAAGGAAGTGCCCAGGGACATAACCGGCACCACGACCTGGGTGACGGAAGATGACCCGCCGGCGATCCTGTCGCTTTACCAGACCGAAACCGGTATCTATGGCGTGCATAGCGCCTCCAGCAAGATAGGCAGCAATGGCAAGCCGTATTCGGAATGGTAAATGTGGCGCGGGCGCCCCGCCCGCGAAAAGCCGCCCGCAACACAAATCCCGCGCAGCCAAAAACCCCGTAGCACAAATCCAAAAAGCCGAAAACGGCGATCAACTCAGCAGATTCTCACGGCGTTTCCGCCCAACTTTTCTGCTACCTTTATCGTTTCTCCCCGGAGGAGCGCTGTGAATCTCGACTTTTTCAATCGCTTGCAGCCCTTTGCCCAGTTGCTCATGCGCCTGGCATTGGGCGCGATCATGATCGCGCACGGTTATCACAAAGTGTGGGGCGGGTTTCATCATCA
>PLHN01000295.1 GCA_003139975.1 Acidobacteriaceae bacterium | reverse complement strand
CGCCTACCGCGTCTCGCCCGCTCTTCCCAACTCCCTTTTCGTCGCGAAAGCGCTAGGTAATTTTGTCTTCGTCAGCATGCTCGAAGCGCTCATGACCCCTCTGTTCATCGCGTTTTATCGCCTGCGCTCGCTCGGCCCCACATGGCAATTGGTGCTCGTCGCCGTCTTGGGAACCTGGGCGCTGGTAGTCAACGGAACATTCTTCGCCGCCATGTCGATCCGCACTCGCAGCCGCGAAATCATGCTCCCGCTGCTCTTGTTCCCCATCTCCATCCCCGCCATTCTCTCCATGGTGCAATCGACCACCTCGATTCTGAACGGCGAAGGCGCCCGCTTTTGGATCGTGTTGCTTGTCAGCTACGATCTGGTGTTTACTACGAGCTGTCTGCTGTTGTTTGAGACAGTATTGAACGCAGAATAGCTGCGAGCTACGAGCTTCGAGCTACGAGCAAACCGAAGCTTACGGCTCGCAGGTCGTCACTCAAAGCCTGCAGCGAATGACACGAACGCAGAATGAGAGTCGTACGCTTCGAGCTAGAATGGCTCATGCCTGCTCGTAGCTCGCGGCTCGTAGCTCGAAGCTAACAATGAAACGCGTCTTCCCCATCCTCGTCATCCTGACCGGCATCCTGCTGAGCTACGCCATGTACATGGCGCTCAGCCCGAACGGCGCGCCCACCGAGCAGACCATGGGCAACGTGCAGCGCATCTTCTACTACCACGTGCCCTCCGCCTGGACCGCCTTCATACTATTCTTCATCAACTTCGGCGCCTCGATCTACTACCTGATCAAGCGCTCGCCCACGGCGGATATGGTGGCCTTGGTGTGCGCCGAAGTGGGCGTCGTCTTTTGTACCGTAGTCCTCATCACTGGCCCGATCTGGGCACGCCCCGTGTGGGGCATCTGGTGGACCTGGGACATGCGTCTCACCTCGACGCTTGTCCTCTGGCTCATTTACGTGAGCTACCTGTTCCTGCGCCGCTTCTCGTCGAGCGGACAAACGCCCCTGCTCGCTGCCGCATTGGCCGTAATGGGCGCGCTCTGTGTCCCCTTCGTCTATTTCTCCATCTGGTTCTTCCGCACGCAGCATCCCCAGCCGGTCATGGGAGGCGGCGGCTCGATCGATCCCCGCATGTTGCACGTCCTGCTGCTGAACTGGCTGGCGTTCTCCTGCTTCGCCTTCCTGGTCTGCTGGTCGCGCTATCGCCTGGAGAAACTGCAACGTCAAGTCGATGAAGCCCACGCCATGCGCTCCTTGATGGACGAACCGAGTCAGCGCGGGATGGATACGCCAAGGAGCGCCCGATGACAACCAACCCCTATCTCTTGGCCGCCTACGCCGTCACTTGGGTCATCCACATCGTGTATCTAGCCACCATCGTCTCCCGCTACTCGCGCCTGAAACGCGAAATTGACGAACTGAAAAAATAAATCCAATTCTCCGATCGGAGACCGCCGATATCGGCTCCAACCCGCAAACCGGCGAGGCTTTTCCTGACACCTGGCACCTGACACCTGTTCTGCCCCTAGCAACCATTCCACCCCTTTCGCGCTTCTCATTAGGCGACGTCGGGCGTTCGCTCAGCTTGACCAGCGTATCCCTTGGATGTAAAAGTATTCATTTGCTATTAGCCCAGTTCTGTTGACAGGTACGCACCGGCTCGCTGGGGCGTCGCCCCGCGTGGTGTGCGTGCCTTTCTTCTTCTCACCCACAAGATTGGGAAATCGGAGGAGTTCGTGAATCGGAATTACCATGCGTCGGCAGCAAGTACGGTGGCAGGGAGTCCAGCAGGAGGTTCGGTGAGACATTCACAAACAAATTGGGGGATGAGGGCCGCGCTGCTCGCCGTCATCTTGTTGGCCGTCGCCGGCATCGTTTTCCGCCTCGCGGCCACCAGAAGTCTCGGCCAAGCCGCCCAGTTGCCCGCCGCTCATGCACCGATTTCCGCCACTACCGTGTCGTTGCCGCTCTACTTCGAGCCTAACCAGGGCCAGACCGACCCCCAGGTCAAATACCTGGCTCGTGGTGTGGGCTACGGCCTGTTTCTCGCCGCCAATGAGACCGTGCTCAATCTCCAGCGGCCCGCCACCAAGGATCAACCCGCCACCGCCAGCCTGATCCGCATGCATCTCGAAGGAGCCAGTGCCGCCGCCCGCATCCAGGCCGCGCAACCGCTCCCGGGCAAGAGCAGCTATTTCATCGGCAACGATCCCTCCAAGTGGCATCGCAATATTCCGCAGTTTGGCCGCGTCGAATACCAGAGCGTCTACCCGGGAGTCGACCTCGTTTACTACGGCAACGACCACCAGCTCGAATACGACTTCCGCATTGCACCCGGCGCCGACGCCAATCAGATTGCCCTCAACTTCCAGGGCGCTTCCGCCCGAGTCGAAGGGCGCGATCTTGTTCTAACCACGAACGGCGGCGACGTTCGCTTCCATGCGCCTCACATCTATCAGTCATCGGCAAATCGGCAGTCAGGCGACCACTCCCCCGCGAGCCAGCAAACCGATATCGCGGGCGGCTTCCGCCTGCTCGCCGCAAATAAGATCGGTTTCACGGTCGGCCCATACGATCGCTCCCGCGAACTCGTCATCGATCCGGTTTTGAACTACTCCTCCTACCTCGGCGGCACAGGCACGGAATCGCTGGTGAAAGTTGCCGTGGATCAGGCCAACGAGATTTATCTCGCCGGCTCGACGACAGCACCCATCTTTCCGGGGACATTGCCCGGCCAGCAGAACATTTTCATCGCTGTTTTGAACACGGGCAACTCGCCGCAGTTGGTGAATTCCATCTACCTCGGCAGCTCCGGAACCGACAATCTGGCGGGAATCGCCGTGGATGGTGGCTTTAACATTTACATCGCGGGAACTACCATTTCAAACGGTCCGACCTTCTTTCCCACCACTGCGAACGCCTTCCAGCCTGGGGTAGCCGGAACCCACGGATTTGCCAGCCAGCTTGTCCTTGCAAGTGGCGCCTACACGCTGAACTATTCCACCTATCTCGCAGGCAACGGGGCCGACACCGTCACTGGTGTAGCCGCTGACGCCAGCCAGAACATCTACGTCACCGGCACAACCACCTCGACCAACGATCCGAGCAACGATTTCCCCTCCAATTCTTTTGCCTATCAACCCTGCCCCTTCGAGCCCGAAACTCAGAGCGCGCAGACCGGCTGCACCATCACCACCGGCCCGCCCCAGTTCTTCGCCAGCAAGATCAGTACGAATGCAGCTCTAACCGGCGCTGAGAGCATGCTCTACTCCACCTACTTCGG
>PLHN01000351.1:365-5319 GCA_003139975.1 Acidobacteriaceae bacterium | reverse complement strand
CAGCAATACCTGAATTACTGGCGAGGCGTGCTCCATGGAGACTTGGGCAAATCGCTCCGCTTCAACCAGCCCGTAACCTCGCTTATCGCCCGCCGTTACCCGTTCACGCTGCAGCTAACGCTGGCGTCGTTATTTGTCGCGATTGCCCTGGCCATTCCGGCCGGAGTGCGCTCGGCCCGCCGACGCAACCAATGGGATGACCGCTTCCTGAGCGTAGTCAGCCTTTTCGGTCTCTCGTTTCCTAACTTCGCGCTCGGTCCCATCCTTATTCTGTTTTTTGCCGTCAAACTGGGATGGCTGCCCGTCTCCGGCTCCGGAACCTTCGCCCACTTGGTCCTCCCCGCCATCACCATGGGCGGAGCGCTCGCTGCCATCCTCACGCGCATGGTGCGCACGTCGATGTTAGAAGAGCTAAGCCAGGACTACATCCGCACCGCGCGAGCCAAAGGCCTGCCCGAGCGCACGGTCGTCTATCGGCACGCGCTGCGGAATGCCATGATCCCCATCCTCACGGTCCTCGGCCTGCAATTCGGAGCGTTGCTGGCCGGCGCTATCGTGACCGAAACAATTTTTTCCTGGCCCGGCATAGGCCGCTTGACCATCCAGGCGATCTCCAACCGCGACTACTATCTGGTGCAGGGATGCATCCTCGCGATTGGGTTGACATATGTCGCGGTGAACTTTTTGACGGACTTACTTTATTCGGCGGTGAACCCGCGGATCAGACAATAGACACGAGGCCATGCAGAGATGGATAGGGAACAAATCCTGGAAGAGATAAAGCGTCTTGCGACTGAACGCGGCGGCGAAGCTCCGGGGCGGGAGGCTTTCGCTCGCGCAACCGGAGTGAGGATGTCGGACTGGTACCCTCACATTTGGCTTCGCTGGGGTGATGCACTCGCCGAAGCCGGTTACGCTCCCAACCAATTGCGGACAAAAGTCAGCGATGAAGTTTTGATTGAAAAGTACATTGGGCTTGTGAAGGAACTTGGGAGAGTTCCAGTTGAGGGGGAAATTCGACGCAAGTCCAGAAACGATCAGTCTTTCCCATCCCACACGGTATTTAAGCGGTTCGGCGGAAAAGAAAAATTGGTCGACGCAGTCGCCGCGTATTGCCGCAAGACGTCTGGATTTGAGGATGTCTTGGCGCTTTGCGTAGAACGTTCGAAGGCATTACCGCCCCTGGCAGCAAACCGGGAACGTGAACAAAAGATCGCGACTGAATTTGTCTATCTCATGAAATCTGGGCCTCACTACAAAATCGGTCGTACGAATTCGCTTGGTCGACGCGGCAGCGAACTTGCTATCAAAATCCCAATTCCGCCGACTACCATTCACAGCATTGAAACTGATGATCCGATCGGAGTGGAAGCCTACTGGCATCGGCGGTTTGCTGAGAAGCGTGGAGAAGGCGAATGGTTCGCCTTGTCGCCAGAGGATGTGAAGGCATTCAAACGATGGAAACGAATTGTCTGATGACCAAATAGCTGGGGCCCTAGGTTCGCACCCGTCCGTTGGGCGCTAACCTGGGCTGAGCAAGCTCAAACCAACTCAATCACGACCCGCTGCCCCACCAGCGCCGCCGCCCGCTGCAAACTCGACAGCGTGATATCGCGTTTCGGATCGAGAATGCGNNATGCGCGCCTTGGAAATCTTTTTTTTATTCATAGCCTTGGCCAGTTTCCAGGCAACGACTTTCTTGATGGCTTGTGCTTGCGCCTCCTCGAAGATATTTTCCTTCTTCAAGAAGTCGTCAATGCCCGATCCCAGATGCTTCCTACTCACTATTTCCTCTTCCTCCTAACCGCGAATTCCGGCGGCAGATCGTCCCCCTCAACCGGCGGATTCCCCTTCCCAACGCGTTTCAGAATACGAGCGATCCTGGCAGGATCGGCGCGACGCGCCCGCTCCGCAAAATATTCCTCCGTGCGCAAAGCGGATATCTTTTCAGCCACGGCCAATTATAGAACCAAGCCTCCTCATTCTCGACGGGACCTTCGAGTGGCCAGTCACGCCTCAACGTGTAAGTTGGCACGGCTCGATGTGATGATTACACTTGATTCCACTCCCCTGGCGGTGCTCAACTGCATGGGTCATACTGCACGGGCCATCTCCGCTCGGGTG
This sequence comes from Acidobacteriaceae bacterium, assembly GCA_003139975.1. Taxonomy (GTDB): domain Bacteria; phylum Acidobacteriota; class Terriglobia; order Terriglobales; family Acidobacteriaceae; genus Acidiflorens. Next base: position 3,195 of record PLHN01000351.1, on the reverse strand, counting down.
TGCCCGGTGACTGTTCGAGCTGAATGTCCGCTGAGCCGTTCCGACAACCAGGCCGGATTTCGCCGAACAAGAGGATCAAGACGATGACCGAGGTCGAAACCAAGTCCCTCCCCGCGAACGCCTACCAACCGTTGAAGGATGGCGAANNCATGGCGCCACCGGAGGTGACCTTGCGCGCGGTGCTGTGGGGCACGTTGCTGTGTATCATCTTCGCGGTCGCGTCGGCCTATTCCGCGCTCAAGGTCGGCCAGGGAATGGAAGCGGCGATTCCCATCTCCATCCTTGCCATCGGCTTGGCGCGGGTCTACCGTCGGCGCTCCACCGTGCTCGAGAACATGATCATTACCGGCATGGGCGGAGCCTCGGCCGCCGTGGTGTCCGGTGCCGTCTTCACCGTGCCGGCGCTTTACGCTCTCCACCTCGACCCGCATCCGGCGCAGACCATCTTCATCTGCCTGTCCGGTGGCTGCCTAGGGATACTCTTCCTCATTCCGTTGCGGCGTTACTTTGTGCGCGAAATGCACGGCAAGTTTCCGTTTCCCGAGGCTACGGCGATCACCGAAGTTCTCGTCATCGGCGAGAAGGGCGGCTCACAAGCCAGGCTCCTGCTTCAGGCCACCGTCATCGCCGCGATTTACGATTTCTTTGTCACCACGTTCCGCGTCTGGAAGGAGTACCTGAACTTTCAGTTCGTGCCCGTGATGCGGTCCCTGGCCGATCGTGGGCGCATGGTTTTCAATTTCGACGCGGTCGGCTTCATCCTCGGACTCGGCTACGTGATGGGCCTGCGCATCGCCATGATCTTTTGCGCCGGCGGCATCCTGGTGAATTTCGTGCTGGTCCCAATGATCTGGTTCATCGGCAGCCACATGGGCGATGTCACCGTCTATCCCGCGACCATCCCCATTTCGCACATGACGGCCGCCGAGATCTACCGCAATTACGTGCGACTCATCGCCGTGGGCGCCATTGCGACAGCCGGCCTCGCCGGTCTCCTCAAGTCGCTGCGCGTGATTGCCGGGTCGTTCGGCATCGCGCTGCACGCCTTTCGCCACGGGGAGGCGCCGCAAATGGAACGCACCGACCGTGACATTCCCATCGTTGTCATCCTTCTCGGCGTAGTGCTGAGTGTAATCGCCGTGGGCGCCTTCTTCGGCCTGCTTCATGTTTCTTGGACCGTGGTTGCCGTGGGTCTGGCGCTGACGCTGCTCTTCTCATTTTTTTTCACCACGGTCGCTGCCAATGCCATTGCCACCACCGCCAACAATCCGGCCAGCGGCATGACGTTGCTGACTGTCATTGTCTCCGCGGTGGTGCTGCTGAAGTTTGGACTCTCCGGAACCACCGGCATGTTCTTCGTGATGGCATTGGCCGGCATGGTCTGTGTCGCCCTGTGCGCCTCGGGACAATTCATCACTGACCTGAAAGCCGGCTACTGGCTCGGCTCTACGCCTTCGTCGCAAGAAAAGGTGAAGTTCATCGGCGTCGTCGCGTCGGCAATCACTGCGGGGTTAACCATCATCCTGCTGGCNNCTGGGAATCTATTTGCCGCTGCAACTGACCACGCCGATCCTGGCCGGCGGATTCCTATCGCACCTGGTAAACAAGCGTAGTGCGAAGATTGGCGGCCAGCACGGCAGTGCCATCCGCGAGCGCGGCATCATCATTGCCTCAGGGCTGATGGCTGGGGGCGCGCTCGGCGGCGTTATCGGCGCGGCATTGCGTCTGTTCCACTGGTATCGCGAAGACCTGATCCAAATGCCGTTCTACTCGAACGATCTGGTCTCGCAATCCGTTTCTGCCCTGTTTTTCATTGGCCTTTGTGTTTATGTCTGGTTTGGTTCGCTGAGGAAAGAAAAGGAGCTTCAATGACAACTCAAGAGATGCTGAAAAAAGACGCAGTCGGACACTACGTCGCCGACGCGGTTCTCGGAATTGACACACTCTGGGGCGGCGACGTCATGTGCGCCTCGGGCACAGGGCGGTTCATCGCCGACTGCTGGTTCTCCGATGAGCCTCTGCCTGCAGCCTACACGCATGCGGCCGCAGCGCGGCTGCGGCAATCAGGCGGCGTTTCCGGCAAGACCGTGGATCGCGAGGCCGTGGAGCAGTATGTGCGCGCCATAGACATTCCGAAAGCTATCGCGGGGATCCGGGAAGAGTCGGCTAAACTCATCGAGAAGTCGAGCGTGCTGCGCAAGCCTTATCTGATCGGCCTGGCAGATTGCCTAGAAACCATGTGGGATCTTGCGATGGAGGTCTTTGGCAAGGGCAAGCCAGTGCCCTATGCGCGGTGCGTGGAGTCGGCCACGGGCAAGCCGCCCGAACCTTCGAAGCCGGAGAAAAAGCGAGCCCGCGTGGCGGAATTGCTGGGCCGCGCCGGCTACGCGTCGTCGGATTCCGCCCAGTTACTGCAAGCCGTTGATGCCTGGCGGCGGGAGCGGGTGGCGCCGTTGGCTTCTGTCCGCGCCCTGAGCGCGGCCGTGATCGCGCAGTTCGACAATTTGAGCGCCAAAAACTTGCTGCCATACCTGTCCAGAGATCTGGCGGCTGTGCCGCGCGCGAACATAGATTTTCTGCCCATTAAAGACGCGTGGTTTTCGGGTTCTATGAACTACCTCGGCCGCGCGCGCAACGCTGATGGCAGCCCCCAATACGAAGGGACCTACGAGATCAACGCTTCGCTGCAGATTTCATTCCCCGAGTTTGAACAGCTTATAAGCCACGAGGTGGTGCCCGGGCACGTTACGACCTTTGCCTATCTGCAGAATTTGTACGTTCGCGGGAAGGCCAGCTTCGAAACCACCGTGCTCACCATGAACACGCGCGC
>PLHN01000351.1:0-332 GCA_003139975.1 Acidobacteriaceae bacterium | reverse complement strand
CTGCGGCGCGATTTCCTGGTCACCGGAGAGCGCGCCGACAAACTGTCCGGAGCCTGGGGGCGTCACCCCTTGCTGGGACGCATGTACCTCCCGGCTTACCGGTCGGGCACGGAGAAGGTCGCCCAACTCCGCCGGACTTATCCTCCGGACCACGTGCTGCCTGCGCTCTACGGCTGCTGTGGTTTAGTCGATATCCAGACCGTGGATCTGGTATTGAAGCATGGGAAATAGATTCGATGTAGCTTGCTGACGGGCGAACCGTTCGGTCAGATATTCTGATCCCAAGTCGCACGAATTGTTTTCAGCATAGCCGGATAGATAATCCATCTTCG
>PLHN01000155.1 GCA_003139975.1 Acidobacteriaceae bacterium | reverse complement strand
ACCGGATACGACATCCCCGCCGAGGTTGTGATCGAACTAGCGAGCCATCCCAACATCGCCGCCATCAAGGAATCCAGCGGCAATCTCGACAAAGTGAAAGCGATGGTCGAGGGTGCGCGCCACGTAAAGCGCGCCGCAACAGTAACCGAGACCTTCGCCGCCGTGACTCCGCGCATGCTCAAAGCCGCCGAATCCGAAGCAGCGCAAAAGCAAGCAAATGACAGCAGGGACCTGGTAAGCATTGGGGCGCCGCGCGCGCGCGCGTCCTCGCCATCCCCCAGTGCCAGTTCCTCCAAGCCGTCCTCCTCCGCCGTCTCCGTAATCGGCATCCTCAAGACCCGCCAAAAGGAAGTCGGATTCCAAATCATGGTCGGAGCTGCCCACCAACTCGAACCTTCGTTGGCCCTCGGAGCCGTGGGAGCTATCCTGGCCTTCGCCTGCCCGGCTCCCACCGCCTGCTACGAAATCTACGCCGCCCTCAAGGAAGGCGACACCGCTCTCGCCCGCGAAAAGCAGGAGCGCGTCAAACTCGCCGCCCAGCGCGTCATCGGAGAACTCGGCGTTCCCGGCGTAAAATATGCCATGGACCTGAACGGCTACTACGGCGGGCCGCCGCGCCTGCCGCTGAGCGTNNGGAGGCCCCGCCCGCCTCCCGTTCCTGCCGCTCACCGGCGACCAGAAGGCCGAGATCGAAAAGCTCATGGCCAACCTACGGAACTAGCCTCGGGTTGTCTTATCGCGTCGGATTGACCGGTGGTAGTCATCACAGGCAGTTGTGATGTATGTCACTCTGCGCTATGATTGGAACGAACGTTCGAACCATGTCAACCTCCACCGCCATCCGTGCTCCACGAGCTACTCGCATCCGCCGCCGCCCCGCCGTTCCCGCACCTCCGGAATCCCGCTTCGACCGCCGACTGAGCGAAATCCTCCGCCATGCCACCGACGTCTTCTGCGAAAAGGGATACGAAGGCGCTTCCATGCGCGACCTTTCTCGCGCCACTGGCATGTCGCTCGCCGGCCTCTATCACTACTTCGGCTCCAAGGAGCGTCTGCTCTACCTCATCCAGAAAGACACCTTCACCACCATCGTTGAACAGCTCAAAGCGGACCTCCAGGGTGTGGCTGATCCCGAGCAGCGCATCCGGATCTTTATCCGAAATCATCTCGAATATTTCGTTGCGCACCAGAGCGGCCTCAAGGTCCTCTCGCATGAAGACGAAGCGCTGAAGAACGGTTTCGCTTCCGAGCTTGCCGCTATCAAGCGCCAGTACTATCGCATCTGCGCGGGGCTGATGGACGAGTTGAAACTCGAGCGCCGCCTCGAATTCAATTCGCGCACCGCTGTCATGAGCCTGTTCGGCATGATCAACTGGATTTACACCTGGTACAACCCGCGCGTCGATGGCACCGCGGAAGAACTCGCTCGCCAGATGAGCGACCTTTTACTGTCTGGAGTAATGCCGCGCAGGCAGCGCTCGCCGCGCGGCATGCGGCAAGAGAGGCTGCATCCGCCAGAAAGTTGGCGCCATGTCGCGGTGCACGAAGCCGCGAAGCGGCGCAAGAATACAGCCCACGGCGTTAGCCGTAGGTGAACTGTGGGGAATGTTTAAGCCGCATAGCGGCGAAAGAAACGACTTCTCGATAGGAGCTTGAAATGGCCACCAGCACCGAACCCATCACCGTTGCAACCACCAAGCAGCTCATTAACTACCGTACCGACCGCGGCGTGGCCGTGATCGAAATGAACGACCCGCCCGCCAACACTTATACCTACGAGATGAATCGCCAGTTCGACGACGCCATCCTCAAAGCCCGTATGGATAATGACATCTACGTCATGGTGCTCACGGGTGCAGGCGACAAGTTTTTCTCCGCCGGCGCGAACATCAAGATGCTGGCGAGTGTCGACCCCACCTTCAAGTATTACTTCTGCCTGCACGCAAACGAAATGCTGCTGCGCCTCGAGCACACGCCCAAGCTCGTGATTGCAGCCATTAACGGCCACTGCGTGGGCGGCGGCATGGAAATTGCCATGGCCGCCGATCTCCGCATCGCCCGCAAAGACGCGGGCAAGATCGGCCTGCCCGAAGTGAATCTCGGCGTGCTCCCCGGCACCGGCGGCACGCAGCGCCTCTCGCGTCTGGTCGGAAAGAGCAAGGCCATCGAGCTGATGGTTACCGGCAACACCTTCTCGTTCGAAGAGGCCAAGGATCTCGGCGTCGTTAACGACATCTTCGAGCGCGACGGTTTCATGGAGAACATCATGGAATACGCGCGCCAGTTCACGCCGCCGAACAAGGCCGCCAAAGCCGTAGGCCGCATCAAGCGCGCCGTCCAGACCGGTTGGGAGATTCCAATGGAATCGGCGCTGGCCGTCGAACGCGAAAACCAGCAACTGCTCTTCCAAAGCGAAGACGCCAAAGAAGGCCTGGCCGCCTATGTAGAGAAGCGTCCAGCCGAGTTCAAAGCAAGATAGGAGATGGAGGCACGGGCGCTCCGCCCGGGCGTGCACGAGCATGACGGGAACAAAGCAAAGCGAGAGCAACCGCATGGACGAGGATTGAGCATTTTCTAAGAGCTTTCTCGGCGCCCTCTGCGTCTCGGCAGTGAGAGGATTGTGAGTTTATGCCAGGCAAAGTAGCAAAAATCGGAAGCTTTAGCGAGTGGGAAGGGCTCTTCAATGAGTGGCGTCAGGAGATCGGCGTGAACGGGGAGGATGTCAAAGCCTTTCACTTTGACACGCTCTACGGCGCCATCGAAACCGATGACATCCAGTTCGGCTCCTACAAAGGCCGCAAGAAGTGGGAGAACCTGCGCCAGATCCCGACACAGCAGATGCGCGACGCGCTCATGAACATGATCGTCTACCAGGGCGACACCGAGTTTGCGAGCGTCGAACAGCAACGCAACCTGTTCGAGACTGCGCCCACTGACTGGGATCGCCGCGCGCTGACGCGCGTAATGATCGAAGAGATGCGCCACGGCTGGCAGATGTGCGCTCTGCTCATCGACTTCTTCGGCTACTCCGGCAAGGTCGAGGCGCAAAAGATGCTCGAGCGCCGCGCATTTGAAAACAAGCGACTGCTCGGCACCTTCAACGTGGACGTCGACAACTGGCTCGACTTCTTCGTCTACACCGACTTCGTCGACCGCGACGGCAAGTTCCAGTTGCAGATGCTCAAGTACTCGGCGTTCGCGCCGCTCGGCCGCTCGACTTCCTACATGCTGCGCGAAGAGGCCTTCCACATGGGCACGGGCAACGACGGCCTGCGGCGCATCGTCGAAGCGGGCGTAATCCCCCAGACGCTGTTTCAGAAGTACCTCAACAAGTGGATCTCAAGTTCTTACGACTTGTTCGGTACCGACCACTCCTCATCGGCACACTGGGCCTACGTGTGGGGAATCAAGGGACGCTACGACGAGCCGCAGAACGACAAGGATGCGGACCTCGACGACCTCAACGATTACAACCGGCATCTCTACCGGCAAGAGGTTGCGGGATTGGTCGAGCGCTTGAACACCTTCCTGAGGCCGGGGGCGACAAAGTACTACACACCCGACCTCAAGTTCAACCGGAGCATTGGGCGGTGGGCGGGCGGGCGCTTCCATTGCAAGACCGGCGAACCGCTAGACGACGCGGCCTACCGGGAGCATTGCGAAGAGTATCTGCCTACGGCGAAGGATAAGACGCTGCTGCTCGACATCATCCGCAACGAGAAGAAGTGGATCAAAGAGAAGGAAGGGGCGCGGGACCCGCTGGCGACGATCGGCGAACCGCGCAAGTCAGCCGTCAATTTGTAGGGCGGGCGGCTGCCTAGAGAGTAGTTGGGGACCGGCCCCAAGACCTGCCAGGCGAGAAACGTTCCACGTGGAACATGTTGTGCAGGTGCGGGTGTAGGTACGCTAATGTCTGTAAAGCGAGCGCATCCTATTTCATGGCAATAGTTACGCCAAATTGCGCGAAGATTTAGGAATTCTTCTGTACACTGAGTAGTTCCTGTTTTGGTATGTGATCCTAGGAGGACGGGCGAGCGCCCGTCTCTCGATCTCAAAATTGACGGGGTGCCTTGTAGCCAATCCCGAAAACAATCCGCAACCGCAGCGGAACAACGGGTCCGGCCACCTGATGTGCAGCACATCGCTGTGGGGGCTGGCGGGATTTACTGGATGCGCCTACTTCGCGTGGGTCTCGTTCCGTCACGTTGCCCAGAACGAGTTCGAATGGCCGCATGACCTCTGGACGGCTGCGACATATGCCGTCTGGATTGTGCTCCTTGGTGGCTTGACGTTCGGCACTCACTGCCTGCGCGAGCGGATTTTCTTTGGCGTGCTGCTGATCAATTTCTTTGTCGGGCTGGGACTCACGCTTTGGAGCGGGATACCAGTGGACAGTGTGCGGACGGCACGGCTGGCGACGGGCGCTTTGTGGGCGCTCGGGGCGGCGATGAGTTTGACGACGGTGGGGCGGGCTGGGAAGACTATGGGCCGTTAGGATTTCGAGGTATCCTACTCATGGTAAAGAGCGCGATGAGCGGGGCACCCGCGTTTGGCTCGTTTTGCTTCAGTTTGACCTCCTCGAATGTTGACTGACGCTACGGTCTTCGGATTCAGTCCACGCTCCTTTGCAGAGCGAGGCGCCGCGGGTCTTCGAACAGACGCGCCGTAACCGCGCCGAAGATGAAGCCGCCGATGTGCGCCAGGTACGCCACTCCTCCCGTCTGCACTTGTGCTATCGTGCCGGCGCTGAAGAGCTGAATAAGAAACCAAAAACCGATTAACAGTGCTGCCGGGATGAACGTGACCCGGAAGAACACAAAGAGAAACAGAACTGCGCGAATCCGATCCCGAGGATAGGTGACCAGAAACGCTCCCATCACCGCGGCAATCGCGCCGCTCGCGCCCAGGTTGGGGACGGTGGAATGGGGTGAGGCCGCGACCTGCGCCATCATGGCAACCAGCCCGCCAATAATGTAGAAAGCCAAATACCGCCCGGGTCCCATGGCGTCTTCGATCTCGGGTGCAAAGGCCCACAAGAAAATCATGTTGCCGATGATGTGCGACCAACTGGCGTGCATGAACATCGCCGTCAGAAGCGTGATCAGGTGATGGCCGGAAACGATCTGGTCGGGGATCGCCGACCAATTCATGACGAAGGCATCGCCGCCTATTAATTCCTGCACAAACACAAAGGTGTTCACGAGGATAATGAAGATCGTGACAGTCGAGATGTGTGTTGGGCGCCGCGATGCGTCCCCTAACGGAATCATGCCTCCCATTCGGTCATCCTCCGTTCGTCGAGAATACAGCCAGCCTTATCCATCGTTCGTCCTCCCTTTAGCTATGCCGTACAGGACCTATTGGCTGCTCTCCAGTACGCTCCTCACGTGCATCAACGAAGCTTCCAGCGATGAGCGAGTTCTGGAAACGGCAGCCCTCCGGATGATGGCGCCTTTGGGCCCGGTCAAACCGGCCTGGCGCGATCCCTTCACCGTGATCAGGTAAAAACCCTTTTCGCCCCGCCAAGTGCGGTCTCGCAAGCACACCGACAAGTCGAGCGCTGTTTGAAAATAGTGGCTCGAATAGAGCTGCTTGATGACGACCGAAGCGATGGGGCCGGACGCCTGCGATTCGCGGTAAATCACCATCTGGTTCATGCGCAGCGTAGGCTTCAAACCAAACTTCACTCGTTCCCAATAGAAGAAGCTGTCCGAATTTGGCAGCTGTGCCTGAGGATAACCGATCAAATAGTGCTGCAGATCGGGAAGATAGTGAGCCATCGAGCCCGACTCGTTCAGTAAAGACTCGAACTGATCTACGACGTGCAGCGGCTCCTGTTTGTCGTAGTAAGTCCCCAACGCGCGGTCGCCATCCTTTAGGTAAAGCGTCAGTTCCTCCAGCGCCATCTTCTGCGCCAGCCTGTTCACCTGGCCGGCGACATCGGGTGCGGACCAGTTCACCGTTTTTTGAAACTCCTCCATGGATTCCGTCGGCAACTGCAGCTGGCACTTGCCGGGTCTGCAGTTCTGGAGGTCCTTGATGTCGTCGTCGTCCAGAACGAATCCTTCCAAGTCCGACAGTTTCGGTGGCGAGCTGAACTGCCGAATGCCGAGGTAGTTCGGCAAACGGCGGAGACTGTCTAAATCCTGCGCCACTTTCAAGTAATCTTCCGGGGCCGCGTTAATGTGGACCGCTCCGAAAACTACGACTTCTGACGGCGCTGGCGTTGGCAACACCTGCGCCACTGCTTTGCCCTGCTCGATACTTGCAATCTGATCGTCTTTCAGCCCTATGTATTGCTGAAAGAACGTGTACGGCTCCGGGTGGGGCTGGCTCTGGCCCGCCCCTTCCACAACGGCGAAACCATTCACGAGAATGATGAGGGTTGCGACGATGGAAACGCAGGCAGGCCGCCCGGATGCGTCCCCTAACGAGTTCATGCCAGCCATTTGCTGTTCCTCCACTTGCCGGAGCAAACATTGGCATCCGTGGGCGTAAATTTCCCTCGGCACCCAGGATTTCGGAGCATGGCCCAGTGCGAACTCAAAGTAGAACTAGGCGGCCAGCGATCGGATCTCAGTCGTCGTTTTGCGCACTGCCAACGACAGCATCACTCGCGTAACGCCGCTGATAATCAGGCTTACGCCCACCAGCGTTCCGATTGCCCACGCCGCGCTCGACGGCCATTGCATATAGATCATCAGCCCGAGCAGCAACGTAATGATCCCGTCCACCAGCACCCAGCTTGATCCCTCCCAGGGGGCGCATCTGGAAAAACAGAACGATGTCCAGAACGCCCTCAATCAGAAACAGCGCGGCCAGCAGTAACGTAAGCGACGCCACGCCCAGCACCGGATGCAGGATCAGGTAGACGCCGAAACACAGATACGCCAGTCCGACCAGGAGCTTCCAGATCATGCTGCCGGCTCNNCATCAGGTGCGCTAGGCCCGCCAAGACAATGAGCCACGCAATCACCACGTTGACCGCCACCGCGGCAAAAAATGGCGATCCGATTGCGACCATCCCTAAGATAACCAGCAAAACGCCCCACACGATTGAGATCGTCGAGGCCTGCCGCGCGACGTCCAGCGGAGTATTCTGAACCATGGAGACCCCCTTCCCCATACGTGGTGAAGTATGCTACCTCAAAACGCCAATTGATTGAAGCCTGCCAAGAGATCCTTCGATTCCCCAGGGCAAGCAAGAGCGTCGCTCAGGCTATAATCGGACGCACCGATGGCGCTTACCCCTGGAACAAAACTTGGCCCTTACGAGATCCAATCACCGCTCGGAGCCGGCGGCATGGGCGAGGTGTANNACGAAACTCGGTCCCTACGAAATTCAATCTCCCCTCGGCGCCGGCGGCATGGGCGAGGTGTATCGCGCCCGGGACACGCGACTGGGGCGCGATGTCGCGCTAAAGATTCTCCCGGAATCGTTTGCGCAGGACGCGGACCGCCTGCATCGTTTTGAGCAGGAGGCGCGGGCCGTTGCCGCGCTGAACCATCCCAATATTCTGGCTCTGTTCGACATTGGGCAGCACGGCGGCGCGCCGTTTCTGGTTTCCGAGTTGCTGGAGGGCGAGAGTCTGCGCGATGTGCTGGACAGGGGGCCTTTGCCGCAACGCAAGACGATCGAATATGGAGTGCAGATCGCGCACGGACTGGCGGCAGCGCACGAGAAGGGAATCGTGCACCGCGACCTGAAGCCCGAGAACGTTTTCGTAACCAAGGACGGGCGGATCAAGATCCTGGATTTCGGCCTGGCCAAACTGGCGCAGGCCGACGCAAGTTCGGACGATGTGACGCTGACGCACGCGCGCACGGCGGCCGGCGTGGTGATGGGCACGGCCAGCTACATGGCGCCGGAGCAGGTGCGGGGCGAAGGCGCCGATCCGCGCACAGACATTTTTGTCTTCGGCTCGGTGCTCTACGAGATG
>PLHN01000040.1 GCA_003139975.1 Acidobacteriaceae bacterium | reverse complement strand
CAGAACTCCGGCATCAGCCACGGATGCGGATAAGAAGAAAGCCCGCCGCCCGGCTTCAGCTCGCGCCGGAAATTCTCGAGCTTCTCTTTCGGAATGCGGCCTTCGAGATAAGCGCGCGCATAAATCCCCGGCGCAGCGTGTCCCTGAAAATAAATAATGTCGCGGTCCCCCGACTCGGTCGACGCCCGGAAAAAGTGATTGAACCCAACTTCGTAAAGCGTGGCCGCCGAAGCAAACGTGGAAATGTGCCCGCCAATTCCATCCTGAATCTTGTTCGCGCGCACCACCATCGCCATCGCATTCCAGCGCACCAGGCTCTTGATCCGCCGCTCCATCTCCTGGCTACCAGGAAACGGAGGCTGCTGCCGCGAAGGAATCGTGTTCTGATAAGGAGTAGTCGCCGAAAACGGCAGGTTCACGCCCGCCTCGCGCCGCGCATGCAGCGCCAGTTGCTGCAAAAGCCGCCCCGCCCGTTCCGGCCCCCCGCGAGTCAGCACATAGTCCAGCGAATCCAGCCACTCCCGCGTCTCCAGCACTTCAATGCCGTTAGTCGGCTGTGTGTATGCCTGCTGCGGTTGCTGCTCCTGCGTCTCAGCCACGCTGACCTCACCCCATGAAAGGTATGCGAACTTCCATCATAAGCAATCGACAGGATTTTTGCTGAGGGGAGACGTGAACTCTTTGAACATTGGCGGAGCTGGATCTGGTTCGGGTCAATGAGCGCTAACGCGATTTTGCAATAGTTAAGGGTTTGGCGTGGCTCGCCTGTCGCTCTTGGCGACCCCGCACATCAAGATGTGACTTTTCTCACTGACAGGACGTGGTCCACTCGTGTCGAATTAGCCTGCCTCTCCGAAGAGCAGTTCCCACCGCTGGAGACGCAGCACCCCCTGAGGCGAAACTACCCTTGCGGAAGAAATAGGTACTCTCGTGAAGCGAATCGACGCGACGAAACTGGCAGCCGCAGCTGCCCGCGGCGCTCTAACTTTGGCGCTGCTTTCCGCCCTGCTGTTGGCTGCCGCTCGCCCGGCGCAGACCCAAACCGAGACTGTGCTCTACAACTTCTTCCCACCCGGCGGCTATGGCGACGATGGCGCGTATCCCTACGCCGGCCTCACCTCTGACGGTGCGGGCAACCTCTATGGGACAACCCATTCCGGCGGCAGTTGCGGGGAATCATGCCAGCCTCCAAACCCAGCTGGCACCGTATTTGAGCTCTCGCCGAACGGCTACGGAGGCTGGAACGAGACCATCCTCTACAGCTTCTGCTCCGCTCCGAACTGCGCTGACGGGTCGGGTCCATTTTACGCAAACCTGATATTCGACAGCGCGGGAAACCTTTACGGAACAGCCGCATATGGCGGCGCGAATGGAGCTGGCGTCCTGTTCAAACTCAGTCCGGCGGGAGCAGGCTGGGAGGAAACCGTCCTATATAACTTCTGCTCGCAAAGTGGCTGCACGGACGGTGCCTATCCGGTAACCGGCCCGATCTTTGACCAGGCCGGGAATCTCTACGGCACAACCGGCGGCGCGGGGCAAGGACCCGCAGTCGTCTTCGAACTGAGCCCGTCCGCTGGCGGCTGGACGGAGCAAGCGATCTACTCGATCCCTACTGGGAACAGCTGGGCCGGTCTGGTGATGGATGCCGCTGGCAACATCTACGGCACCTCAGCCACAAACGAGTTCGAGCTGTCGCCGAACGGCAGCGGCGGCTGGACTCCGACCGTGATCGGCACCCTCGGCGGGGCGGAGGGCACTCCCGTGCTCGACAAAGCCGGGAACCTTTACGGTACAACCAACTCCGGAGGCGCCGATAATTGCGGAGTCGTCTACAAGCTTACTCCCGCGATCAATGGAAAATGGTCGGAGAAGATCCTCCACACCTTTAAGAACTACGGCATTGACGGATGCAGTCCTTTCGGGGGGATTGTCTTGGATGCGGCCGGGGACATTTACGGCACCACATATTTCGGCGGCAGTTTTGGCGCGGGGACTGTTTTCGAGGTAGCGACCCCAGTTGGTGCCGGCAGCCATAAGACGAGCGTCCTCTGGAGCTTCAACGGCACCGACGGGGAGTCGCCCCTAGGCAGCCTGATTCTGGACAGTGCCGGCAACCTCTACGGTACGGCCGACGAAGGCGGGTCGACCAACGGGGAGGGAGTGGACGGAAACGGGTTCGGCGTTGTGTTCGAACTGAGCCAAGTGCCCCATAAGATCGCGACCGCGACGACTCTCGTCTCCAGCCCCAATCCCTCCTCGGTCGGTCAGGCAGCGACCTTCACCGCCGGCGTGAGCTCGACTGCGGGAACTCCGCCGAACGGAGAAACCGTCTCCTTTATGAAAGGCACAAAGATACTCGGAAAGGGAGCGTTGAGCGGCGGCTCGGCGAGCTTCACGACCTCGACTCTAAAGGTGGGCACGGACCCGATCACGGCGGTATACGGCGGCGACTCGAACTTCGGCGGCANNTCGCTGAACCCCTCAAACTCCGGACAGTCTGTGCCCTTCACGGCCACCGTGGCAGGGCAGTTCGGCGGTAAAGTGACCGGCTCGGTTACGTTCCTGGACGGAACGACCCCACTCAAAACCGTGTCCCTGAGCGGCGGAGAGGCAGAGTACACAACTTCCAAGCTGACGGAAGGCACGCACACCATCACGGCAACATATAACGGCAGCAAAGATTTCACCGCCAGCTCAGCTTCGCTGACCCAGACGGTGAACTAAGTCTTGCATGG
>PLHN01000452.1 GCA_003139975.1 Acidobacteriaceae bacterium | reverse complement strand
CCACCCAAAATCAAGTGCAACCCGGATTTTCGTTCAGCCTATTTGTGCGGACCCGCTGATGGCGCAGATGTATGAGTCGGAGCCGAGGTTCGCGACATGGCCGAGGAGCCGCCGCGCAGCGAGGACCCAGAGCCAAATTCGCCGTTGCCCGCTTGTACGGAGGGTTGCATCGCGGGCGGTTGCATCGCGACGACGACTGGACGAGGATTGCGCTCCATTGTCCTGGCAACGTGATTGAGATTATGCACGGAGCCGCGCGGCACTCCGAGGCCGGCTGAACCGGGCTTGATGGTGAGCTTTCCGGACGCCATCACCGGATTGGCAGTCAGACCCTTACNNGGCTTCGGCACCGCCGTTGTTGCCGAAGGATTCACAACGCGCGGAACGCCGGACCAGGAGTTCCAGGCGCCCGGTTGCCACATCCATCCATAGCCGGGAACCTGCGCCCAGTTGCCGTAGTAGTAGGGCATCCAGCCCCAGGGGTACCCGGATACCCACATGTAGCCGGCACCGGGATACCACGCCCAGGCACCGTCCATGAAGGGGCTCCAACCGGCATTCACGAAGAAGGGCTGCCAGCCGTAGCCGTAGCCCGGGATCGTCATAAAGCTGCCGTAGTAATTCAGGTCGCTGACGCCGTATCCATAGGGCGACGAAAAACTGGAACCGGCGGCGCTGGCGTAGCGCTCGTGATAATCATTTTGCTGGCGATCCCAGCCGTCGAGCGGGTCCTCCTGGTAGTGCNNCCAGATCGATGGTCGCGCTGTGCTTTTGGGCGACTTCAAAGTTGCCGGAGGGTCCGGAGGCACTCACCACGCCTTTGAATACAGCGACGGTGGCTTGGTTTGAGCCGTCGAGCACGGCGCGAAAATGCGCGGCGCTGGGAACCGCAATCGACTCCTGCGCGAAGTCAAGCTGGAACTGGTCGCCTTTCTTCTCGTGAAAATTCGCATAGGCCGTGCCGGAAATTAGCTGGACGGCGTTGAGTTTCTGCCCGTCATCGCCGAGGGCAAGATGTTTGAAGCTGAGTTCGCTATTGGGGCCGATGCGGACGGTGCTGTTGTCCTCGAATTCGACCTCGGCGCGGCCAGCATTTCCCGTTTTAAGCCGGGAGCCTTCGACCACGGGCAGATTCAGGAAGGCCTTTTCCAGACCCTCACCGGCAGCGCGCTCGATCTGCACAGCGCCTTCGACATCGCTCAGGCGGACGATGCGTACTTTCGATTCCGCCGCAGCCGACACCACTAAGAACGTAGAAGCGAGCAGGGCCGCCAAGCCCAGCATCTTTGCAAATCTGCTTATCGTCATGGGAGACTCCTGGAGCTACCGCAAATGGTTAGAACTCAGAACTAGCGAACGGGTTGCCACCCTTTCAGAACGTGCTCGGTATGCTTGGAGTTTGCGACCGACGGAGGAAGAAGTCAAGGCCACAGAATGTAACCGCCTGGCGCATCAGCGGCGATCGACCGATGCAAGCAATCGCTGGGCGCGGGCGCGGGCCACGTTGATAACAGACTGATCGGCCACGATCTTTTCGAGGATGGGCTGAATCGCGGCGACCTCTGTGAGCAGGTTGCTCTGGGTCATTTCCTGCATGCGCTTGAGTTCCTCGTCGAGCGCAAGTTTCTGGTAGCGGTGGTCGTAGTCGAGGCGGTGTCCGAACTCGAGCGTGGTGGAGAGGTTTTGAAACAGCGACGTGAGTTCCTCGACGGCTGAGTTTTCAGAGTAGTTGTAGGCGGCCTCGCCGGTGCGGGTCGCGTCCGTGTAGCGCAGTGTTTTCTTCCCGGTAAAGGCGAGGTTCTTCCGGCGAGAGTTGAGGTCCTTCTGAAAATATCCGGCCTTGGCTGCCAGGGTGAAGATCCTTGCGCGCGTTTCGGCTGAGATGGTGAAGTTGAAGTCGAAGCTGTCGGTGACATCTGAATCTGAGGTCAAGCGGCCGCTTGACTCGTAGTGATTCGGGCCGACGGATGCGATGCGAATCGCATAGTGCTCGGGTTGAGATTTCGGGAAATCCAGGGTGAAGGTGACGGCGGATGGAGCTTCGCCCTTCGATGGCGTTTGGCCGGACGCGGCTGGCGGCTGCGATTGAGCACGGGCGAAAAGCGAAATTAAAAGGAGCAGCCAGAGAGGCAGGTATTTTCTGGGCATGGGGCCGTTGTAATGATTGGGGACGGGGGCGAGGAGTGTCAAGATGCTTTGCAGGTCCCCGGAGAAGTTGTTTCTAAGTAAGAACCGGTACCCCAGCGGCTAAAGCCGCATTCAAAACAGTGCGGTTACCGCAGCGCTGAAGCGCTGCGCCGCCCAAAATCAACAGCAACCCAGACCTTTTTCCGCAGCCTGTTGCGCTATGGGCTGCACTCTTACGCCGCTTCGCTGCTGCTAGCGCCTGAAAATGACGATGGTGATGCCAAGGCGCACGAGTTCTGGCATACACACATTCACCCCACGATTTCAAGGAGCCGGCGGACACGGGTTCTCGCGAAGCTCGTGATCCATAGGTGCGGCGAAGGCGCCCTTATGGGGCGGGATCGCCGTCCAATATCTTGCGGTAGTTGTGTTCGGGGAGCGCGGTGGGCGAAGTCGGCTCGGCCGCCAAGGCTGAGCTGTGCGCGGCTTGGATGCTTTGATTGGACTCAGGGCAGGCTTGCGAAACCGTCTGTCGCCAGACTGGTCTCGAAGCGTCATCCGGGCATTCGATGCCATGACGGGCCAAAGAAGCGGCAACGAGTTCGATCAAGCTTTCCATCGGGCTCCTCAAAAACGAATACCGAAAATCACGCGGGAAAGCGTGCCGGTCGGGGTCAGCTTCTCTCCGCGAAAGTACTTGTGATGAGTTCCCCCGAGGGGATGTCTGGGGGCGCCAGACCGGCGTCACCAGGCCAAGGGGGAAGTCACCGCAATTTTCATCCACTCAGGAGGGATGGGTCCCGTGAAGGGGCGGACGCGAAGTCACCTGAACTTTGAGTTCGCCCCTGGTTTTGGTGGTGTCGCCTCCTTAGAAGGAGGTCTCATAAAAATGCTCTTGGGATGCTTAACGTACTCCCACTGGTAGTGCGTGTCAAGAAAAAATCACAATATCTTGTGGCCCTTGTGTGCTAAGGGTACCCAATTGAGAACTTTGTTTGACGGCCGCTGGGCAAAGCCTGAATTTGCAATGACTTTGCTGGGGCATCACGCCAGGGCCCGGGGACGCGCATCATTTAAAAGTGACGGGGCGGAACCTGACGCGGGACGTTTTTGCACACCTGCGAGCGCGGAAGCGATCGGCTCTGGCGCTAGCGGCACATAAATGTCTTCAAAAAGAGCGCGGGTGGTAATGCGGCGGATGCCGTCGGAGGTTTCGACAAGGTAGTCTCCGGGCTGGCCNNCTCGGTGAGTTGACGGGCGCGCACGAGAAAGCGCGTGCGATACATATTCCAGCTATTTTTTTCAGTCATGATTTTTCACCACTGCGACAATTTCCGGTTGAGTACTTCCCTTCTCATTGTGCGATGAGTGGTGTGAATGTACGCGGAGAAGAAGTGGAGGTCAATACCACATGATTGGTGCAGTCGGTGGAATTCCGGGACGGAATTCGATGAGATGGCATGGATGAAGATGAAGTTGAGGGCGCGGGGGAATCGCGCGCGCGGCGCGGGGTTTGGGGAGGAGCGGGGGAATCGTGTGGGAGTCATACTTTGAGGTGGGGCGGAATTTGCACATGATGTGCACAGGAAAATCAGAAAGGCAGGTCAGAGGGGAGANNGAGAGGTTCGATTGCAGAGGTGAGAAGCAAAAGCGATAACCACGGAGTACACGGGAAGCACGGAGGAAGGCGATCGCGCAGATTCCAGGGAACCGACAAACACGGTACCGGCGCTGTACACGGAATGCATAGGTCCTTCGCTGCGCCCAGGATGACAGGGGACAGGTCGGGGACAGCAGGACAGATCGGAGATCATTGTGACGGAAATAAAAAGCTCCCGGCGATGCTGATTGCTCGCTGGGAGCATTGTCCGCGTTCTGACTTCTGCAATCTGACTTCGTACTACTTCGTTCCGGAACAGCCGACGCCGTCGGTGACGCTGGTGAGGACGTTGCTGGCAGCGGTGATGGAGCGGCTGTAGCAATAGCCGGTGGAATCGGAGCCGAAGTAGTCTTGCGAACTCGACATGCCGGAATTGCCGGTGAAGTTTCCGCTGGAATCGAAGTTGAGGGTGTCGGTGGTGATGACGCGATTCCGGGCCTCGGAGGAGGTGGTGGCGATGCCATTGTGGCGCGCCGCCTCGTCGGCCTCGAAGAACTGATTGCTGGTGGTGGTTTCGGTCGCGGAGCCATCGGGCGCGACGACGTAGTTGATGTCGAGCACGAGCGGCCAGTCGTGATTGACAGTGGTTTCGAGGTGACCGGTCGGATTCTGGACGGTGACTACCGAGTGAATGGTGGTTCCCTGATTGATGTTCTGCTCGAATTGCGTGTTGGTGGCCTTGAAGTACTGCAGGTTCGAGAAATCGACGTCCTGCTTCACCGTGGTGGTGACGAGGCCGTGGGACGTATTGGCGTATCCGGAGATTTCGAAATTGTGAGCTGACTTGGTGCTGACCGTCCCTACCAAGTTGCCGCTTTTCGTGGTCTTGAGGTTTTCGACGATGGCGGGATTGGGGACGGTGAGAGTGTTGGTGGTGACGCCTCCGGTGACTTGGGTGGAATCGGCGTCAAGATAGAGCCGGAGCGCGGCGGTCGCAGAGAAGTAGTTGTCGGCGTTGAAGACACTGAGGGCAATCGTGTGCGGATTGCCGTCATTGAGCATGGCCGCAAAAGGCGTGAGATTGACCTGGTAGGGCTTGAAGTTCAAGGTCTGCACGCCGGGGATAGGAATCCAGAGGTAGGGATCGATGCCGCCAGTGAATATCCACGGGTAGACGGGGGCAACGCCGGCGGGAGTGCCGTCGATGGTGATTTCGGATTCACGGAAGGCGGTGCTGCCGCAGTCTTCCAGTTCACCGGCAATGTCATTGGGGACGCAGCTGTACCAAAATTCGTCGGTGCTTTGCCCCTGGGCGAAGACGTCGAAGAAGATGCTCTCGATGTTGGTGGGGAGAGTGAGAGTTTGCTCGAGCAGGGTCGCGGGAGTGCCGAGGGCGACCGTGCCGCCGGTTGATCCGCCGGAGAAGCCGATCACCTGATCGGCTGTGCGGGGAGCGGCCTGATTGGGCGGAAGTGGATAGAAATACAAGGTGGCATTGCCGTGGAGCAGACCGTTGTACTGCTTGTTGTAGATGTTGAAAAGATCGACAGTGCCCTCTTGTGGGACGGTAAAAATTGAGGAGTAATCGGTGAGGTCGCGCTCCACGTGCCAGTGGCGGCCATTACTCGGGTCGGGCTCGGAGGTGGTGCCAAAATAAATGTTAGTGGGCCCAATCCAGATGTTGGCGGTGCGGTCATACTGGATGCCTTTCGTGATGGAGAAATCGGCTTCGAGAATGACTTTGGCCCAAGGGGCGGCACAGCCGGCGGGCGGGGTGTAAGGGAAGTTCTGCGGGGTGAAATTATCGAATTTGAAGCCTTTGAAAAGAACTACTTTGCAAGGCGTGGTATTGGGGTGAGGCACGGTTGGGTCAGCAAAGGCCGTGTTCGAGGAACCGATCTGGAGTTGTGCGAATGCCAGGGTCGAGAGAAGCGTGAGAGCGATGACGAAAGCGGCGGCAAATTTCGGGAAGCTGGGGATCTTCACGGGAACCTCCTGGATTGAGTGTGAGGTGCTGACGAGAACGGCCCATGCGGCGAAAAGCCGCGTCGGGAGAGGAGTGTAGCCGTGTTGGGCAGAACGTGTCAAGGCAGACATGAGTAGCAGTTTTCGCGGTGGGCCGTAACCCACACATCGCAAAGGCCGCGACGCGTGCGGTCCGGTGGCGATAACAGACTAACTCGGCGAATTTGTGGGGACAGGCCGCCAGGCGAGGGCACGAGCCTTCGACGGCATTACGAGCGCGGCCAGCAGATACAGCGCCGCTCCGGTCAGGACACAGACTGCGATGCTGGTTTCCATCGAAAGCACGATGGCCACGAAACTGCCCAACGTTCCGGCGGCGCCATTCAGAGCCCACATCCAAGGAAGACTCGCTTGACAACCCAGCTTGGTCATCCACCGCATGCCGACGGGGAAGCAGAAGCCCAGCACAAAACCGCACGGGAGCACCAGCGCCAGCGCGACCGCTGCCCTTTGCCAGAGAACTCCTGCGACAAAGGTGTGGATCACCGGAACGACCGCTAGTTTGTAGAGGACGATCAGCATGGCAACAGCGAGGGCGGGCACGCGGCTTTGCCATGCGGAGGACAGCGGCAAGCGATCCGAAGCCATGCTGCCGATTCCAGTCGAAAATACCAAGCCAGCCAGCACGACGACCAGCGAATAAATGGGATGGCCCAGGAATACGGAGAGCTGCTGCATCATCCCCATTTCAATCAACATGAAGCCCAGGCCGATGGCGAGGAAGTAGAGGATTCCGCCGATGGCAGGCCTTGTGCCGGGAGCGCGTTTCACCATGAGCCCGACCGGGATCACGATGGTTGAAAGCACCAGAATCAGGGCGGCGACCAGAAAGCAGCAGAGGAAAAGAACGGCGAGGAGATTGCCCCCCGATCCGCCAATGCGGATGAACTCCGGAATATTGCGAAGGTGGACGGCGTTGAAGAAATAGGGAGAGCTGTCGTAGACGGGAGAGTAATCGACGACGTCCTTATACTTCAAGTCGGCCATCTGCGCGAGAGTGTGGGTCGCAGAGATGAACTGCAACTCCTGCTTAGCGGGCGGCTGCCCCGGAAAAAGGAGAATCTTGAACTGCATTTCGTCGGCGATGCTGCGGATCTTGGCAAGATCGGTGTCGGTAAAGGGCTGGTTGCTGGCGAGCATGGTGGCAATGGAGCCGGAGGTGATCAGGACGATTTGTCGATCGGGATCGGAAACACCCTCGGCAATCATAGCGGCCCTGGCCACGCTATAGAGCCGGAATACTTCCTTGGACGGTCCTCCGTACCATCGGCTGAAGGTGATAATGCCGCCGGGCCGCAGGTGCTCATAAAACACTTTCCACCCATCCACGGTATAGAGGGCATTTTCGGAAAGCGTCATGGCGCCGGCCGAAGTCGCGGCCCAGGTGTCGACGAGCGAGGCTTGGATGAGATCGAACTTCTCTCCGGCGCGAGTCAAATAGCTGCGGCCCTCGTCGTTCACCAACTCAAATCCCGGAATCTTGCTGAAACCCGAGAACCAATCGAGTTGGCGCGAGGTCATGCGAACCATCGCGCTGTTCACTTCGATTCCAACGATGCGGTGGAAGTGGTTGGCAGCGCAATTGAGTACGTCGCGGCCACCGCCGACGCCGATGACGGCCGCACTGCCTCCGGGCCGGAGTTGTGGCGCGGTCGCGGTTACATCGTAGCGAAAATAGTTGAGTGCGTCCAAATCGCCCTGGAAGCGGGTAATGCTGGTGGAGGCGTCATTATCAATGTTTAGCGGGATTTCTTCGGCGGTGATAGGCGGCATGATCGGGCTGGGCCCCCACATCATTGCTGGGTCCATGGCGGGCCGGTAGGCGCGCACACGCGATATCGAATTCCACTGCTCGGAGAGGATTCTCATGCGTGTATCGATCTTGCCCTTGGACCAGATGGGCTGAATGCCATAGAGGGTGGTGGAGTTCAGCAGGCCGACAATCACAAACACGATAATGCCGTACGTGGCGAGGCGGACTAAACGTCGTTCGCCGGCGTAGGACGCGTAGCCGCGAGCGCTTACAAGCAGCAAAGCCGAAACAAAGAAGAGAGCGCTCGGTGCATCCGTCAAGTTGAGAATGAGGGCCGAGGCCAGACATCCCAGGGCCGCACCAAACAGGTCAGCAAAGTAAACGCGGCCGATCGGGAATGGGGTTCGAGTGAGCGAGAGACAAACCGCCGTGCCAGAAAAGTAGAAAGGCGTGGCGACGATGCACGAAAACAGGAGAAAACTGAAAAGTGTCTGAGCCGAAGCCGCGAGATCCAGAGGCACCGCCAACATTGCGATCAGGCAGACCNNCCCGCAACGCGGCCTGTGTGAGGCGGCGCGGAATTGCATCCTTAGAAAAGTAGTTGGGAAAGAGCTGAACGGAAAGCGCCCCGGCTGTCATTCCAAACATGGCCATGGAGATGGATACGAACGCCATGTAATACCAGGAAGTGACGCTCAAGAGGCGCGTGAGCACGATTTCGTACATGAGCGTGCCTGCGCACAAGACGGAGAGAGCGGAAAAAAAAGAGACCATGGTTGCGCTGGATGTTTGACCTGATCCGGGGCATAACCGCAACTCGGCCACCGGAATTTGGACTGCGGCGTCTGAGGATAACACATGCCCGCGGTGCTCCGATGCCCGCGCCGATAACGGCTGTCAGGTCTCGGTCTTAGACAAGATAAATCTCGCTGTGAGGTGCGCAAGTAGAAATAAAGCCGGGATCGGTTCAAAGAGAAGGAACTGCAATCCGTTCACCGTGCGGCGGGGCGCGAATCGAAGAGCCGCGATTCTAGAGCGCGGCGCCTTCCTGCATGAAAGGCATATGCGCCAGCACGGTGGCGGCTTTCTCCAGCAGTTTCAAGTCGTCTCCGGAGAAGTCCGGGCCGGCGAGCGAAGCGTCCAAGCCCTTGCGGGAAACCTGCACGACACCCAGGACATCTCCGTCGGCCGAGATGACGGGAACCGACATGATTTTCTGGATCGGCATCTGCTCCATACTCTTATCGTCTTCTTCCTCGCCGGTCAGCCGGACGGCTTCAAATAGACTGACATGCTTCACCCGCATGAATGTATTCGACATCAGCGGAGCGCGTGTTGCTGCCGTGCGCGCCGCCACGGCGGAACCGGTGAGCGGCAGTTCGCCCGCGGAACGCAACTCGGCGGGATAGATAAAGCGCAGGCTGCGTTTCTCCAGGCGCATGAGCGCAATTTCACTGCGGCGTACGTGTAGAATTTGCGCCAGTTTCGCACAAGCTCTCTCTGTGCTTGGCGACTCGGAAACCATGTGTTCGAAGTCTGCGATCGTCGCTTTGGCGGTTTTTGCGCCGGCACCTTGAGTATTCGTAGATGACATAATATGGCCTAGGAATCCTTCTGCTCTATCCTGCGGGCTACGCCAGCTCTTCGACAAGTTACTAATGTACTTTTCTTCGTCTCGACCTCAGGGCGACGAGACCCAAAACAGTATTCATCTTTGTACCCAAGAATATTTTTTCTCCTCGGTTTTGTCCTCTTCCACAGGCATACGCGTTATAGTAAAAGCATAGTTTTTGCGGGCGTGGCTCGTGTTCGGAGTCGTGCTCAACTGGTTGATATCGGGTTAACCATTACTGGAATTCCCCATTTGTAAGGAGTTAGGAATGCCTCGAAAAAGCAACGGAAGCATCCCCATCCGCAACAAGAAAACTACCCCATCCACGGAGTCTACAGCTGTGCAACCCACGGCGGTCCAGAGCAGGCCAGAAGTCATTAAGAATGCGGTGGCCACGGTTGTTGCAGCCAGCAAGACCGGAGTGAACACGACCCAGGCGAACCTGGATGAGGAAATCCGCCGTCGTGCCTATGAGCTGTATCTGCAGCGCAACGGGACATCCGGCGACCCGAACCGAGACTGGTTTGTCGCCGAGCGCGAAGTGCGTGCCCGGCATGCCACCGCGGGCCATTCGGCTTAGGTTAGGGCTGGACTGGCGTCGCGATCGCAATGCGGTCGCTGACTGGATGCGCCTCGGCCATCGGGTTCCACCAGGCCGAGTAGGGTGTCTTGCGCAATTTCGAATAGGAAATACCGAGGTGGTCTAATTCCGTCAGGACTTGGGCTACCGCTTGGGTTGTGGCTTGTTCAGCGGCGGCGCTCAGCCCTGCTCCTACTTCGAACTGTTCGCCGGTGATGCCGATCAGCAGAATCTCCTGTGGTCCCTCGCCCGCAAGTTCCGCGATCAGCAATGATTCGGAAAGAGCGGGCGAATGCGGATCCATACGCACGGGCGCGGGCCCGTGACGCAGGATGTCTTCTTTCCTGTAGAGGGTCACGGTCCCGGGAGGCGCGTCGTTCTTGACCGAATCGATCAGGATGAGTGCGTCGATGCCCGACAAGTGCGCGACCAGATCCAAGCCGGGTGTGCCCAGGTCCGACACGGTCACGTTCTCGTCGAATCGGTAGCCCGATTCGAGCATGCCAACAACATAGGGACCGATCGCATCGTCGCCGAGCAACACGCTGCCGATGCCGCCGATCGTGACTTTCTTCTTCACAGCACCTTCACACGGGCAATCTGGCGCCCCGAAGGATCGAACGTGTGGCAGGCGCACGCCATGCAGGGATCGAACGAGTGCACGGTTCTGAGCACTTCGAGCGGTTCCTCCGGGCGGGCCAGTGGCGTATGCAGCAGAGACGCTTCGTACGGTCCATGCGCGCCCGATTCGTCGCGCGGGCTGGCATTCCAGGTCGAAGGCACGACCGCCTGATAGTTAGCGATCTTTCCGCCCTTGATCACAATCCAGTGTGACAGCGTGCCGCGAGGCGCTTCGTGCGTTCCCACTCCCTCGACTTCGCCAAACGGGAACACCGGCTGGTTGTGAACGGTGAGATCGCCCTTGGCAATGTTGTCGACCAGCAACTGCCAGTGCTTGTCGGCCAGTTCGGCCAGCATCGCCGCGCGAATTGCGCGCGCGGCATGACGGCCCAGGGTGGAATGCATCAGAGCCGGCGTGGCGTTCACTTTTGCAATCGCTGAGACCTGGCCCAGTGCCAGATTCGCATACTTCTTCGTCGGGGGATGCCCCTGCGCGTATCCCACCAGCACCTGCGCCAGCGGGCCGACTTGCATGGGTTGTCCCTTGTAACGCGGAGACTTTACCCACGAATACTTCTTCTCTCCATCCCATCCCGTGAACTGGGGCTCAGTCTCTCCCTCCCAGGGACGAAGCGGTTTCTCGCCCTGATAGTAAGCGTGTGTGACGTCTTCGGTGACCGACTCGCGGAACACCGGATCGGAAGCGGTTTTGAAAGGCTGCATGCCGGCGATATCGCCACGCATGATAACTCCGCCCGGGAGATCGTACGCGCCGGCATTCGAGTCGAGCGGCAGGTCGGGAACCGCGAGATAGTTGGTTACCCCGCTGCCGATCTTGAACCACTCCGGATACATTGCCGCTACTGCGCACACATCGATCAGATAGACCTGATTGATGAAGTCAGAAACTTCGGCGAGCAGCACGCGAATCTGTTCGAGCTTATCGATGCCCAGCGCGCTTTGGTTGTCGAGATCAATCGCGTTGGCCACGCCGCCCACCACCAGATTTTGAATGTGCGGTGTCTTCGAACCGAGCATACCGACGACTTGAAGGGCTTTGCGCTGGTATTCCAGTGCTTGCACATAGTGCGCGAACGCCAGCAGGTTCACCTCCGGCGAGAGACGCATTGCCGGATGGCCCCAATAGCCATTCTGGAAAATGCCAAGCTGGCCGCTGGCGGCCACCGCTTTCACCTTGTCCTGCGCGGCCTTGAGTTCATTCCGCGAATTGCGCGTCCAGGGGGAAAGGCTCTCGGCCAGCTTCGACGCGGCCGCGGGATCGGCCTTCGGAATCTCCAGAATGTCGACCCAGTCGAGCGCCGACAGCTGATAGAAATGCACGATGTGATCGTGCAATGCGTGCGCAATCAGAATGAGATTGCGAATGTATTGGGCGTTGGCCGGTATGGGGAGCTTCAGCGCATCTTCCACCGCGCGCACGCTCGCCATCGCATGGACGGTTGTGCACACGCCGCAGAAACGCTGCGTGAACATCCACGCATCGCGCGGATCGCGCCCGCGCAGAATGGTTTCAATCCCGCGCCACATGGTGCAGGACGCCCAGGCGTTGCTCACTGCATAGTTTTCGACCTCCACATCAATACGGAGGTGCCCCTCAATTCGAGTAATCGGATCAATGGTGATTGTTCTGGACATAGTTCCTGCTATTCGTGCGGGTTATTTGTAAGTTCTTCGTCTTCACCGAAAAAGCCGTACTTGAAATACCCGGTCCACCGGATGTAGGGCCGCCGGAACCGGAAGTAGCTTGCCATGTCATGCCACAAGTAAAGCGGACCCGGCAGAATGGCGAATTTCTTTACCGCGAACAAAAATCCCGCAACGCCCATGGCGATGAAGCCGAGCGAAACCAGGACTTCGATGGTTGCCGGAAAATAGAGCGCCTGCGGATTGGGCCGGAACGCCAAGGTCGTTGGGCTGAAGCGGTAGATCATCCCTCCCACCGAGCTGAGGACATAGCCCATGAACATTTTGTCCCGTTCATGAGTGCGCACGGATCGCTGTAACAGGTATCCTCCGCCAACTATCATCAACATCTCGAGCCAAAAAACGCCGGCGAAGCGATCAAAATGGAAGGCGGTGCCGAGCTGCTCTCGAAATGCGATATCGAGGAGACGCAAAGCCGCCCATCCATAGATCAGCCCGCAAGTAATGCGTGCGGCCTCGTCGAGAACGTCCATATCCATGGCGCGCTTCCACACCAGGCAGCAGAGCATGGTGCATCCCGCCACACAACCGAACGACATGAAGCAGGCGGCCCACACATAGAGTAAGGGCAGAAATGGTGACTGCCATAGCGGGTGAACACGCTCACCGGCGAGCAGCATCAGGGCGCCAAGCGATGATTGATGCATTCCCGGGAGCAGGTACGCCAGCGCGATCACGTACGGAAACACAGAATGGAGATGTTTCTCCATTTTTTCGACACCGGGCCGCAGCCGGGAATCGAAGTACCAGAGACGTTCCAACACCGGGGGAAGATTTTCGACCGCCAATGGAATCATGGCGTAGATGGACATGCAGATAGCGACTTCCGCCAGCGGCGAGTGCATGTTCCATTTCCAGGGAAACACGATCCAATAAAAGTTCCACGGCCGCCCGGCGTCGATGCCCAGCAAGAGCAGTCCGCTGGCATAGGCCAGAAAGCTTGTGAGCAGCGCCATGCGCATCAGTGCGTGCAGTTTTTTGCGCCGGAACACCCAAGCCGCGATCCCGACTGCAAACGCGCCGGAGCCGAGCGCGGTCAGCACCATTACGTTAAAGGTCTTCCAGATTCCCCAGCCGAACGCATCGTTCATGCCGCTGACCGGACCCAAACCGGCGAGTTCGCGATAACCGGTCAGTACCAGTGCCACCAGGGTCAGGGCCATGAGGACAAGGAAAAACCGCGTCACGACCGGAAATCCAAACACGGGCACTGCCCGTTCCCACCGGTCTTCAGTTTTGAATTGACTCGTCGTAATTGCGCTCATAGCTGCGCCCTCAAACCGGTTTCTTTCTCGTGCTCGTGCGCTTCTTCAACGTGTCCCTTTACACTCTTGCGGATCACCTGTACCAGGCCGGCGTACAACAGAGCGGGCAGCGCGAAGTACTGGTAGAACCGCCGCTGCCAGCGCAGCGTCTTCTCCGGGACCGATTCCTCTCCCAGTTCCGGCAATCCCAGGTCGTCGAAGGGAACGCGCGACAAATACAGCGACTGCGTGCCACCGTTATCCGTCTCGCCGTACACCTTGTCCTTGTAATAGCGGCCGGGGGTCTCTTTGATCCGGCGTTTGCCTTCCGTCAGCAGGACGGTGCGCGGCCCAAAGATTACAGCGCCCGTCGGACACACACTGGTGCATCCCGGCTTCAGGCCTTGCGCCAGGCGATGACTGCAGAGCTCGCATTTGGTGACGCGCGGGTTATAGCCCACCCACTGGAAGCGTGGAACGTGGTAGGGGCAAGTGATCGTGCAATAACGGCATCCGATACACTTGTCCGCCGTCCAATAGACGATGCCGCTTTCGAGATCTTTATGCAGTGCCTGGAACGGGCAACCCGCGGCACACGCAGGATCCAGACAATGCATGCATTGCCGTTTCACAAACGACGCCGGAGTCCCGTCGGTTGGCTTGTACAGCTTGATGATGTTGCGCGTCAGATCGTTCAGGTCGGTGGGAGCCTGGTGCAGGCTATCGCCGCGCGTATCGGGCGTCTCGCCGTTGGCTTCGGCGCACGCGGCCACGCAGGCTTTGCACCCGATACAAACGGTGGCGTCATAAAGCAGGCCGACGGCCGCGCTCGGAATCCGGGGGCCTTCGGTCTCCGCGTGCAACGTTCCCGTTCCTACCGTAACCGCCACGGCGGCCGTTCCGCCCGTCATGGCGATCGTCGTGATCAGTTCTCGCCGAGTGATGGCCACGTTATTCCTCTTTCTTGGCGGCAGAAGCGTCCTTGTCAGCATGCGCCCGATCGACTGCGATCCGCTCTGCTCCCGCCTCTTGACTGCTCCTGAAGCGCTGCGATGTCACCCAGGACGCGGCTCCAATTCCGCCCGCAATCGCGCCCACCAGTACGGCCGCGCCGGTCTTGATCGCTCCCGTGCCGCTGTAAATCGGCGGGTAGGTATCCGGCGGCGTCGCCAGGTGAATGGGTACGGTCTCGATCGTCGGAATCTTCCAGACCACGTTTTTCTCCGTGCATCCCAGGCACGGCACGCCAATGCCAATCGGCCACACGCCCGGAGTCTCATTGAAG
>PLHN01000384.1 GCA_003139975.1 Acidobacteriaceae bacterium | reverse complement strand
CTTGCCCTTGATCACGCCATACGAAGAAATGGCCGGCCCCTCGATCGCCTGAATTGCGATTACCGAACGCTGCTTTTCGTCGAACACATCCATCAACTGTTTGAGCACGGGCACCTTGGCATCGATCACGTCGTCGGCCAGGAGCGCAGCGAAGGGTTCGTGCCCGACCAGTTCGCGCGCCGTCAGCACCGCATGCCCCAGCCCGAGCGCTTCTTTCTGCCGGACGTAGGCAACATAGATCATGTCGGAGATCTGGCGCACGATCTTGAGCAGATCGGTCTTGCCCTTTTCTTCGAGCATTTTTTCCAGTTCGTAGCTGGTGTCGAAGTGATCTTCGATAGCGCTCTTGCCGCGACCGGTAATGATGATGATCTGGTCGCATCCGGCCGCCAGCGCCTCTTCTACTCCATACTGGATGATGGGCTTGTCGACCAGCGGCAGCATTTCCTTGGGCTGGGCTTTGGTGGCCGGCAGAAATCGTGTACCGAGGCCAGCGGCGGGAAAAATAGCTTTGCGGACAGTACGGACGCGGCGGCGCTCTTCGCCAACGCGCCTATCGTGGTCGGGCATCATAGCGCAGCCATTGTAAATGTTTGAGCGGGGGCGCGGCTGTACACCAAAGACGGTAGTTGAGGCGCCCGATTCGCGCACGGTTGGACGTCAATCTGCGTTGTTCACCCAGGTTAGTGCCAAAGAACGGGCTGCCCATCCTTCGACAGCCTCGGGGCAGACTCTAAGGCACCCACCTTTCGCCACGCGGGCGAGGGCGCCCGCGCCACACTCCTCTGCCAGCGGGCAGACTTCGCTCACTCAAACTGCCGGCGGAAGCGCTCCCATTCGTCTTTTAGAGCCGCGACTTCGCTTCGGAGCGCGCCCACTTCTTCCTCCAATTGCGCCAGTCGCCCGCCGTCGCCCGAGGTGTGACTTGCCGCAACCGCGGTCAGCGGCACCTCCGCCACGACCACATCCCCCGCCAGCAAGTGCGCATAGCGCGACTCCTTCGTCCCCGGCTGCCGCGGCAGCACTTTCACCAGCGGAGGCTCGCGCAGCATCAGTTTCTGCAGCGATGCCTGCACGTCGTCGAGCGTCTCAAACCGGTGCATGCGCTCGCAGCGTCCCCGCAACTCGCCGGGAGTCTGGGGACCGCGCAGCAGCAGAACGCAAATCAGCGCATTTTCTCCGCGCGTGAAATTGAATACCTCCTGCGCGCGGTGCTCGTATTTCGTGACCCGGCTATCGGCGCCGCCGGCCGGGCCGGCCAGCCGGTTCTCCTGCAAGCCGCCGAGCGCATCACGCACGGCAGTCTCGTCGAGCTGCATGACCGGGTCGCGGTTGGATTTCTGATTACACGCATTCACCAGCGCATTCAGCGACAGCGGATAGTACTCGGGCGTAGTGCTGTCTTTCTCGAGCAACGCGCCCAACACGCGGACTTCAGTTTCCGTAAGTTTCAGTTCCATAGATTTCGCGGTCTGCGGCTTCCAAGGTGACACACCATGTAAACTGAATCAAGTTTACGATTTCCGGTGATGGCTTCTCGCACGCTTGTCGCGCTGTTTCTGGGGCTCTCGCTCTTTGTCGAAGCACAGACGCCGCACAAATCCGCCGCGGCGCCCGGTCCCAAGTCCGTGCCGGACGAGCAACTCTACCGCAACGCCACGCTCGGGTTCCGCTACCGGATCCCCTTCGGCTGGGTGGATTGCACGAAGGAGATGAACAGCTCCGCGGCGCCGCAAGTGCCGGATTCGCCAGCCGCTTCCGATTCAGCTTCACCTTTGTCCAATCCGGGGTCGAAGCCTGCTAAAGAATCAGCGTCCGCTTCGGGCGCGGTCCTGCTTGCCATTTTCGAGCGCCCGCCCAACGCCCCGGGAGACACCGTGAACTCCACCGTCCTAATCGCCACCGAAAGCGCCGCCGCCTATCCCGGCCTCAAGAAAGCGGAAGACTACCTCGGCCCCCTCACCGAACTAGCCACGGCAAAGGGTCTCAAACCCGTAGGTGATCCCGGCGTCATCCAGATCGATTCCCGCCAACTCATCCGCGCCGACTTCAGCAAGCCCATCACCGACAAACTCAGCATGCATCAGTCCACGCTCATGCTTCTGGTGAAGGGCCAGATCGTCTCCTTCACGTTCATTGCCGGCAGCGAAGACGAAATCGACGACCTGATGGACGAGCTCCATTTCGGTGCGGCGAAATCGAGCACTCCCTCCGCCCCAAAAAGATGATTCAAACCCTCCCCATAATGACCACAAAAGACGAGGTTTACACCCACGGTTCCGGCCTCCAAAAACCACTCTTTCTGTGCTAAAATAAGCCCATCTCTGGTGCACGCTAACTATTAGGAATTTCAATGATTTGAGGTCACCTGAGTCGATCCGGAAACGCTCGTCCCAGCCCAGCGGCATCCGACCTTTTTCACGGAGTAGAATGGCCACCAAAGAACTGAATCCCCAACTCGCCGACGGCAAGAACGACGACGCGAAAAATGCGGAGGCGAAGACCGCCGACGCGAAGAACAAAAATGGCGCTCACACCAACGGTGATTACAACGCGGACTCGATCAAAGTCCTGGGCGGCATGGAAGCCGTCCGCCTGCGCCCCGCCATGTACATCGGCTCNNCGATAACGGCCGCGGCATTCCGGTCGACAACATGGATATCGATGGCGAGAAAGTTCCTGCCGCGCAGGTTGTGATGACCACGCTGCACGCGGGCGGTAAGTTCGACAGCAATTCCTATAAAGTTTCCGGCGGGCTCCACGGCGTAGGCGTGAGCTGCGTCAACGCGCTCAGCCACGAACTGGAACTGGAAATCTGGCGCGACGGTTTCACCTGGGAGCAGACTTACTCGAAAGGCGAGCCGACCAGCAAGCTGAAGAAAACCGGCGCGGCCAAAATCAAAACGGGAACCAAGGTTCACTTCACGCCCGATCGCGAAATCTTCACGATCCTCGAATATAACTTCGATACGCTGGCCCAGCGCCTCCGCGAACTGGCCTTCCTCAATAAGGGCCTGACCATCACGCTCACCGACGAGCGCCAGACCGATTCGAAGACCGGAGAATCCAAACGCGCCGAGTTCAAATACAACGGCGGCATCTCCGAGTTCATCAAGCACCTCAATCGCGGCAAGCAGACCCTGCACGACAAGCCCATCTATATGGAGGCCGACAAGGACCAGGTCCACATCGAGATTGGCTTGCAATATAACGACGCCTATTCCGAATCCGTCTTCAGCTTTGCCAATAACATCAATACAGTTGACGGAGGAACGCATCTTTCCGGTTTCCGCACCGCACTTACCCGCACCATTAACTATGCTGGCCAGCAGATGGGGCTATTTAAGGACGTAAAGGAAAATCTGACGGGCGACGACGTCCGCGAGGGCTTAGTCGCGGTCATCAGCGTAAAGCTGCCCCAGCCGCAGTTCGAAGGCCAGACTAAGGGCAAACTGAATTCCGACATAGCCGGGGTCGTGCAGGCCGTAGTCAACGAAAAGCTGGGCGCATTCTTCGAGCAGAACACAACTGTCGCGCGCAAGATCATCAACAAGGCCATCGATGCCGCCCGCGCCCGCGAAGCCGCCCGCAAGGCCCGCGACTTGACCCGCCGCAAGGGCGCACTCGATGGCGGAGGTCTTCCCGGCAAACTGGCCGACTGCTCCGAGCGCGATCCCAACCGCTGCGA
>PLHN01000222.1 GCA_003139975.1 Acidobacteriaceae bacterium | reverse complement strand
AAGCTCATCATCCTGAACTCGCCTTCCAATCCGTCTGGTGCGGTGATGCACGCCGACGATATGACCAAGGTCATCCGCCTGGCGCATGAACGCGGAATCTGGGTGATCTCGGACGAGTGCTATGTTTACCTGANNAACTATGCCGGCAAGCCGGTCTCCGGCGGCTCGTTCACCTGGGCCAAGGAGCACCTGGTCATCCTCGGCTCGCTCTCCAAGACCTATGCCATGACGGGGTGGCGGCTGGGCTTCACGCTCGGACCCTCGGCCGTGATTGCTGCCGTGCAGAAACTGCAGAGCCAATCCACGTCGAACCCGACATCGATTGTGCAGAAGGCGGCGGTGGCTGCGCTGAGGGGGCCGCAGCAATGCGTGGAAGGGATGCGCCTGGCTTACATCAAGCTGCGCGATCACGTGGTGAGTGGGCTCCGCTCTATTCCGGGCGTGAAATGCACCATGCCGGAAGGCGCTTTCTATGCCTATCCCAACGTGTCGGCATTCTTTGGCCGCGGCGGGATCAACTCGGCTGCCGACCTTGCCGGCAAACTGCTGCGCGAGTTTCACGTGGCCACGGTTCCCGGAGAAGGCTTCGGCACGAGGGACCACATTCGCATTTCGTATGCAACTTCCGTCGCGGAACTGGATCGCGGGCTGGAGAGGATGCACAAGTTCTTTGCGGCGCTTTAAAGGTTTGTGTGGCGCGGGCACTCTTGCCCGCGCACGTTCAGTCTCTTAATACTCCGTCTGCGATTTGCATGACCCAACTCTACCCACTCCTGATGTCGCCCGCGTTTGACCCGCGCCCCTGGGGCACGCTCGATCTTTCGCCGATTTATCCGAACCAGAAATTCAGCGAGAAGATCGGCGAGGCCTGGCTCACGGGCGATCACTGCGTGGTGACGAATGGGCCGCTGGCGCGGCGGACGCTGGCGGAGTTGAGCAAGGAATTTGGGCCGGAGCTGGTAGGCACGGTGGCGCGCGATCCGCAGCGGTTCCCGTTGCTGCTGAAATTCCTGTTCCCAGCGGAGAAGCTCTCGGTGCAGGTGCATCCGGACGATGCGACGGCGCAGGGCTTCGGCGAGCCATGGGGCAAGACAGAATGCTGGTATGTGGCGCACGCGCGTCCGGGATCGCAAGTTGCGCTCGGCTTGATAGCCGGGGTCACGCGGGCGCAGTTCGAGCAGTCAATCCAAGAAAAGCGCGCGGAAGAATTGCTCAACTGGATCAATATTTATCAGGGCGAAATGATCTATGTGGCGGGGGGAACGGTGCACACGCTCGGGCCGGGCTCGGTGATTGTCGAGACGCAGCAACAATCCGACACGACGTATCGGCTTTATGATTACGGACGGCCGCGGCCTTTGCACCTGGAGCGCGGGCTGGCTTCGGTCAAAGAGCGCACCGCCTCCGGCAAAGTGATTCGGCCCGCGCCGGTCACGATCGGTGGCAGGAATCGACGATCTCGGATGATCGCTGCGCCTTATTTCGAGGTGGATTTGTTCGAACTGGCTGAGCTGCAAGAGTTTACGACGCGCGATGAAGCGGGCAAAGATTCAGTGCAAATCCTGGTGGCGGTGGAAGGTTGCGGGATTGTGGAAGCTCCCGGGCTGGCTCCGGTGACGCTGGCGAAGGGCGATGCGGTGGTGATTCCGGCTTGTTTACAATGGTTTGCGGTGCGTCCGCAATGGGCGGTTGAGTTCTTGCGGGCGTTTGTGCCGGGGACGAAAGTTATGGAGCCGGCGACACGGCTGTAAAAGCGGCCGCGTGGAACAGTGTTCCACGTGGAACACTTTGCATAAAATATTGTACTTACATTTCCAGTCTTCAGAGCGAATAATCGGCGAACAAAATATTTTTTGGAACACAACAATGTACGTACAATCCAGGCCGATGCGAGAAAAGAAAGGAGTTGCGGGATGTTTGCGGGGTCAAAAGGGGCTTGACAAGGTGTGATATGGGGAAATCGCGCGATCCCAAGGATGGAGGGGCACTACCCACCCCCACGCTCCAGTTTGCCGCTGGGCCACTCGATCAGACCACCCCTTAGCTGGGGAAGCTGCGCACTATCTCCAGAATTTCTGCGTCGGTCAGGACTCGGGGGGATTTTTTTGCTTCTCCCATGATGCGCTTGGTCAATTCGGGCGTGACTGGCAAACCGTGGCTGGCGAGATAATATTGCACGTTTGAATTGCCTGACATCGGGCCAATTTCTATTTTCTGGCTGCGACCGATCCAGCCAGCCGGAACTCCTGAATAAATGCGATCGGCCAGCCATTCGTGGCCCTTCTTCTGCGCCTTGACTACGGCGGCGGCGTGCACGCCGGTCGCGGTGCGGAAGGCGTCACTGCCGACAATGGGAGTATTGACGGGGATGGGAACGCCTGTGACCTGCGACACCAGTTGTACGTACTCGGGCAGTCGCGTCAGGTCGTCGTTGCGAATTCCCAAGAGCTTCAGGTTGACCAGCAGCTGTTCGATCGCCGTATTGCCTACGCGCTCTCCGATGCCTAGAGCAGTGCCGTGAATGCGCGAGGCCCCTGCCTCGATTGCGGCCAGGGCGTTGGCCACGTCGAGGCCGCGATCGCGGTGTCCGTGCCAGTCGATGCCGATCTGGGGCGAGCCGATCTCGTGTAGCAACTCTTTGACCCACGTTACCAGATTAAAGACTCCGTCGGGGGTCGCGGCGCCGCAGGTATCGCAAAGACAGAGACGCTTGGCGCCTCCTTCTACGGCTGCCGTCAGCAGGATGCGAAGATCGTCGGGTGAGGAGCGGACGGTGTCCTCGGTGACGTACATGACTTCGAGGCCCTCGCGCACTGCGAAGGCGATGGCTTCGCGGCTGTGGCGCAGGATGTCGTCGAGGCGCCATTGCTCGGCATACTGGCGAATGGGGCTGGAGCCGATGAAGATTAGGGCTTCGATGGGAACTCCGGTGAGTTGCGATGCCTCGGCTATGGGCCGGATGTCGACGATCATGGTGCGGGCGGCGCAGGTGGCGCGAATGCGCATGCGGTGCTGCGCAATCTCGCGGGATAGGCGCACTACGGCTTCGCGCTGGCGCTCGCTCGCGCCCGGCAAACCGATGTCGGCGGTTTCAATGCTGAGACTCTCCATGAGGTGGAGAATCTGGAGCTTGGTTTCGACGGAAGGATCGGTTACGGACGGGCTTTGCAGGCCGTCGCGCAAGGTCTCATCGTGAACTTCGACGTAGCTGGGCCAGCGCGCGCGGCGCGGGCTGTTCTCGGCCCAGTCGTAGATCAGGCTCTTTTCTTCCGGTGTGCTCACGAAATCCCCACGATTACTATTTCGCACCAATCGGTGGCGACTTGGCAAATGCACGAGCACGCAGACGTAGTTCCTGCGCGGCTTTAGAGTCGCCCTTGGCCTCGCGCATCAAAGCGAGGTGATACAGGCCGCTTACGTCTTCGCTGGATTCTTCCTGGCTGCGCTCGAACTCGCGCGCGGCCGCTTCGTACTCGCCCTTGCGCTCGTGAATGACTCCCAGATGGTAATGCGCCATTACATACTCGGGCGTGAGCGTAAGAGACAACTCG
Source organism: Acidobacteriaceae bacterium (assembly GCA_003139975.1). Taxonomy (GTDB): domain Bacteria; phylum Acidobacteriota; class Terriglobia; order Terriglobales; family Acidobacteriaceae; genus Acidiflorens. Next base: position 2,230 of record PLHN01000222.1, on the reverse strand, counting down.
AAATGCTCGCGGGCCTCGTCGAGCTGGCCGCTATGAAACAGGGCGAGCGCGAGGCGATAGTGGGCGGCATTGTAGTGGCGGTCGATTTCGAGGCAGCGGCGGAAAGCGGTGATCGCTCGCGGCATGTCGCCGCGATGGTAGTAGGCGACGCCGAGATCGTAGTGTGCGAGGGTGAAATTGGGCGCGGCCGCAACCGCTTTCTGGTAGCACTGCGCGGCCTGCTCGAGCAATCCCTGATGAAAGTGGAGGTTCCCGAGCAGATGGTTGGCGAGCGCGTGATCGGGCTCGGTGGCGAGCAGTCGTTCTAGTTCATGCCGTGCTTCCTCGCCGTGGCCTTCGCGCTCGTGGACTAGAGCGAGCAGCAGGCGTTGATCGATAGCGGCATCGCGCAGGAAGACTCCGCATTCGGCGCAGAACTTGTCGCGCTCGGCAGCAGGACGTCCGCAGCGCGGACAGCGAAGAAGATTGGAATTGGGCATGGGTGCCTCCTGAAAGGGGCGGGAAAAATGACAGGATACGCGACCGGAGCGAGATTCACAAAACGGCGGGGCACGGGTGCCCGGGATTCGGACGCGAAGGCTCCGTCGAGGTCCTGTCGGTCAATTTGCAGTAATGCATTAAAGATCAACACCGACGGTACTAATCCGATGTGTTTCGATTACGCATGTTTCCTTCTCTCGGTCGCTGCACGGAGGAATATGGTCTGCCCGACCGCCAGCCGACCTATGCGGGTGACCGTGCCGTAGATTCCCGCGTTGTTCTGGTTCGCCCGAACGACCGCCTTCAGCACCTCGGGCGCCGGACTTGCTGAGTGGGGATCAAGGTTCACCATCGAGCAGCGGACGTCGTGCATGGTGACGGCGATGGCGGGGGCGTCGTCCTCCTCGCCGAATGAGAGCACACCGCCCAGCCACTCGTCCTCCTGGAAGGGAACCGGTCGCAGTAAACGAACCAGAACATTCGGGCGAAATCGTCGCACGTCCGGGCTTTGCCCTGCGAGTCGTGCGATCTCGCTCACCGTATCTAAGGCGATCACGGAGAGGGTCGCTTCATCGAAGACGCCATGATTCATCTGCATCATCTGCACGGGAGCCCCATACCGACGTCCGACCTCCGCGGCCAAGTCCTCCCCGAAGACAGGCAACTCTTCGCCATCGGGCGTGCGAACATGTGTAGGAAGGTCCCCCTGAACACCGTCCTGACGGCGCGGAGCGAACAGGAGCAGGTCGGGAAGCTTGCTTGCTGTTAGCCACGGGAACCCACTGCGGTCATTAATCCGCCGGAATGCCATGCGTCTGTCAGCCTCGAGGCCGTGCCAGCCCAGGTTAGCGAACTCGAGTCGTTCGCCGGCCATGGACTTCACGGGATAGCGGAAGATCGCCTCCACATGACCGATTTCTATGAGCATGCTCAATCGGAGCCCTCCCAAACAGATAGGGACGGGCACATGCCCGTCCCCACACAGACTGGTTTCATGCCAGCGACGAATTTAGTGCGTGAACGAGAAATTCAGACCGGTTGCCAGCGTGATGTCGTTCCTCTCGATTGGAGGGGTTGAGGCCAGCGGATGGTTGTCAAATACATCCGAGAAGGTCAATTGCCACCCTAGCCACTTGTGGATCTTAGTGACGAGGCCGAGGTTCACTGCCCCGCGCATAATGCGCACATTGTCCGGCGAAGGGAAAGGGGGAAATGGAATGGCGGCGGGATTAATGTTGACCTGGCTGAAGCTTGGGTAGAGCAAGAAGCTCTGCGTAAACACGCTGTTCTTGCCGAGCTTGTGCATGAAATTGTCGCCCACGGTTAAAGCGGCGGAGCTATCGGAGTGGTTGTACGTAACCTCCGGAGGCCCTTGGGAAAAGACCAGGTCCGAAAAACTCTCGTGCGTGTAGTTAATGCCGGCGAGCAGGTCAAGAGTCGTGTTGGGTTTCTTGATGGCGTGGAAGCCAATACCGCCGCCGAGGATGTAGCGGAGATCGAGATTTTGCAGTGAGTTGGCAAAGAAGTCGCCACTGCCGAACCCGAACACGCGCGGGGTGATATCGCGATCATAACGGAGACCACCGCCGTTTGAGTTGGCCGTGGTCACGCTGGCCCCAGGGTGAAGGTTGACCTTGCTGGCGCTGGCGTAGATCGAGTTTTCGTAGAGCGTCAGCTTGTCGTGGAAACCAGTGCGGGTGGCGTTGAGGCCGATGTTCAGGTTCTTGGTTTCGCTGTTACCGGCGGTCAG
>PLHN01000438.1 GCA_003139975.1 Acidobacteriaceae bacterium | reverse complement strand
GGTTGGAACCAGACCGTCTTCTGCGGAAACTGCAGGAAGCGTGCCCGCATGCCCAGCAATAGTCTGGTGAAAGCCGCCGAAACCACACCGCCAGCTATGCCGAGCACCGCATACACCGCAAACTCCGCCGGATGGACCAGTTGATATTGCGGAACCTTGAAGAGAGGGCTATTGCCAAGCAGGACGCGCAGAACCATCCACGAAGTTGCCGACGCCAGCACCACCGCGCCCATGACCGGCGCGTGCAGATCGCCCATGATTTCCTCGAGCGCGAAAAGCACCGCCGCCAAAGGCGTATTGAACGCGGCGGCAATGGCTGCCGCCGCTCCTACCGGGATCAGATTCTTGACTTGCTCGGAGCGCAGCCCCAGGAGGCGTCCGAGGACGGAAGCAATGCCTCCTCCGACCTGGACCGAAGGCCCTTCACGTCCCAGCGGAATTCCGCTCGCCAGGGTTGCCGAAGTGCAAAAGAACTTGCCCAGCACGGTGCGTAGCGTGATGCGGCCTTCGCGTGCAAACAGCGCAGCCTTCGTCTGTGGCACGCCGCTGCCGCGCGCATTGGGAAAGTAGCGATACAGCAGGTACCCGATACTGAGCGAGCCCGCGACCGGGAACAGCACCCGCCGCCATGGCGCGCCACCCACCGGGTAAAGCCGCATGCCCAGACGCTCGGTCAGCATGATGAAGGCGACGACCGCCAAGCCGGTTAAAGCGCCGATGACCAGTGCCAAAACCAAGAAGACTTGCTCTTCACGCTGCCGCAGTTCGGCTACGCGCTGTGATAGCCAGGTTCTCCACCAAGTCGTCCTTGTCGTCTGGCGACTTTCGCTCATCTTTACAGGAATGTCCCCCCCAAGAGCATATCTCACTGGATTAAGCCTTTGTAAGGCGGAAGAGCGGGGCGGGCGAGGCCGCCCTCTGGACACCAGGCGCGACGCCGGCGCTACACGTTGACAGCCACGGTTTTGAGCCCTGACCGCCAGGTCGGAGCGACAGACGGGAACTCTCGCCTCCGAGGGGGAAAGGGGCAATTTTGTTGCTTCTTTATGCGCAACCATTTCATCCGCCGAGACAACCCACAGTTGAATAAGGACTAGCGCGCGCATTTCTTTGCAACGGTAGGCTGTCACGGTCAAACTGCACCGTCTTGCCGACGTCTTATCGCTTCGGGGAAGGTCGGTATTCGCCGCTTTCTGAACATTCAATCCTTCCCTGCGTGCAATTCTGAGCGTAAACTTCGTTCTAGAGTAGTCGGGCAACTCGGCCGGGGTACACCCAGGGGGATGTGGATATGCGAAAGCAAAAAGGGTTCTCACTTATTGAGTTGTTAATTGTGGTTGCAATCATCCTGATCATTGCTTCGATTGCCATCCCTAACTTGCTGCGGGCTCGTATGAATGCCAACGAGACGTCCGCGGTGGCGGCCGTGCGGACGATCAACACTGCCCAGATCGAGTACAACTCCATGTATCCAACGGTCGGTTTTGCGACCACGCTGGCCTCTTTGGGTGGCACGAGTTGCGCGCCGCCGAGCACGACCAGCGCGTGCCTGATCGACAGCCAACTGGCGTCGGGTACGAAGAACGGCTACGCATTCGCGCTCACCGGGGTGACGGGAACTCCGGTGGCGACGTATCAAATCATCGCTTCACCGGTTTCACCGAACCAAACCGGAGTCCGGTACTTCTGCTCGTTCGCCGATGCCGTGCCGCGGTCAGCCGTCACCGCCATCGCGACTTGCGATACCAGCATCACGCCTCTGCAGTAGCCGTCGGTCGACCAGCAAAGCATTTCGCTGGAGGTCGTCTGCATGCCTTCCGCATAGCCCTCTCCATGTCGGCATAGAGTACTGTCCTTTGAGTCGCCCGCAACCATCGCGGCAACCGTTCTGATTCCCCGTAACATTGCTATAATCCCGTAAGGTTTTTCGGGTGGGATTGAAGCGGGAAGGGACGGCCTCCTTGGCAGAAAATCCGGCGTCGCGAAAAGGGAAAGCATGGCTGCTTGCCTGCGGGCTGTTTCTTGGAGTGGTGATCGCACTCGCCGGACGACACACCCTGGACTACACCTCGAGCGACAAATTCTGCGCCCAAGCCTGTCACTCTCACCCGCATGCCACTCAAATGTGGCTTCAGTCCGCGCACTACTCCAATAAAAGAGGCGTAGTCACCCACTGTACCGACTGCCACTTGCCGCCTAGCGGATTCCAGTATTTGACGGAGAAAGCGCGGCTCGGCATGCACGACGCTTATGCCCAGATTTTCCGTGACGTCTCCAATATCGACTGGTCACGGGAACGCCAGCTTGAGCGCGCCCGAACGTTCTCCTACGATTCAGCGTGCGTTCGTTGCCACAGCAACTTGTTCAGCCAGGGGCTTTCGAATGTGGCCGGCACGCTGCCGCCGGCTCCGCAGCAGACAAGCCCGGAGCAAGTGCGAGAGATGCGAATTGTCGCGCGGCGCATGGAGGCGCACCTTTACTATCAGCGCAACCGTGAAAAGCTGCGCTGCATCAACTGCCACCTGTTTGAGGGACATCGCATTCCAAAGGAGACCCGGCCCCGGACGGCCGTGAGCGAAGACGTGCGATTCCCCCTGACACCTGCAGGTTTCCGGAACTATACCGAGGCGGTGCCGGTTTCCGACATCAAATTTCACATGATCGCAGTGCCGGGAGGAACCCTCGAGGCAGGCAGTCCCGCGCTGGGCGCTTGCCGCCAGCGCGATGCGGGTCCGGTGCAGACAATCACGGTTGGTCCATTTTGGATGACGCAGGCTGCGGTGAGCTGCCGTGAACTCGATTCGTTCCTAAGCCAGCGCAGATCGCAAAGTGCAGTCCCTGCCGGGACCGAGGAGCTCGCTGCTGCCTACGTCGATTGGTTGTCGCACTCCACGGGGAAGAAATATCGTCTTCCGACCGAAGTCGAACTCGAATACGCTTGCATTGCCGATGGTACGATGCCCGCCTGGGTCCAGACCGAGAACCGCGCGACACCCGACGCCTCCGCCGATGTCGCCGAACTCAACGCCTGGGGTTTCATGGACCTGCCTGACGCGGCTACTGAATTGACTTCAGATGCCCCGCAGAGCCCGCAAGGAGCGTGGTGGCATTCGGACCGGATTGGCTCGGTTTTTCGCGTAGTGCGGGTTCCGGAAGGGAATCAGCCTGCAGCGAACGCGAACTCGAACAGCGCGGGGCGAACGCCGTTAGTACCGCCCGTGCAACCGCGTTGGGCTGCGCCGGGAAAGAGCTGAGACGGATGAAAAACTCCCGCGATCGCGAACTCGGAATGGACCGGCTCATCACGCGCCGTGATTTTCTCAATGGCATCGCGATCGGCCTGGGCAGCATGGCGGCCAGTTCGATGCTGACGAGTTGTGCCGGGCGCGCGCCTTTTGACACAAGCAGTGGTCCAGACCCGGCGGAATCATATCCTCCGGCTGCGGGCGGCATGCGCGGAAGCGCTGCAGGATCCTTCGAGGCCGCGCATGCGCTCCGCGACGGAACCTTCTGGCAAAC
>PLHN01000467.1 GCA_003139975.1 Acidobacteriaceae bacterium | reverse complement strand
GACGATCTGCGCGACTGGATCCAGGCGCTCGAGCGCGCCGGCGAACTCAAGCGAATCCGCACCGAAGCCGATCCGATTCTCGAAATCACCGAAATCACCGACCGCGTTTCAAAGAGTCGCGATCAGCAGGGAAGTGTTGGCGGAAAAGCGCTCCTGTTTGAGAATCTCAAAGGCTATCCCGGCCAGAAGCTGCTTATTAACCAGTTCGGCTCGGCTCGGCGCATGCGGATGGCGCTGGAAGTCGACGCGCTCGACGAAGTCGCCGAGCGCATTCGCGGATTCCTCGATGTGAAATCACCCCAAGGCTTTCTTGATAAGGTGAAGATGCTGCCCATGCTGGCAGAAATGGGCAAGTTCTTCCCCAAGACGGTTCCGACCGGACCGTGCAAGGAAGTCATCAAACGCGACAACTTCTCGCTGCTCGATTTCCCCATCCTCAAGTGCTGGCCGAAAGACGGCGGACGCTTCATCACGCTGCCGTGCGTAATCACGCGCGATCCAAAGACCGGTAAGCGCAACGTCGGGATGTACCGCATGCAGGTGTACGACGAGCGCACCGCAGGCATGCACTGGCAACGCCAGAAAGTAGCAGCGGAACACTACCGCGAACGCATGCGGCAATCGATGCCGAGCGATGGAAGCGCCCGCGCAGCCGTTGATATCATGGCCCGTTCTTCCGGCGGCGCGAAGTTGGCCGAGGGCGATCGCCCTTCCGGCCGCATGGAAGTTGCCGTCGCCATCGGCACCGAGCCCGCGCTCACCTTCTCCGCCATCGTTCCCGCGCCGCCCGATGTCGAAGAGTTCATCATCGCCGGCTTCCTCCGCCAGAAGCCGGTTGAGTTAGTAAAGTGCGAAACCGTTGACCTGGAAGTTCCCGCCAACGCCGAGATCATCCTCGAAGGCTACGTCAATCTCGACGAACTGCGAACGGAAGGCCCTTTCGGCGATCACACCGGCTTCTACTCCCTCGAAGACGAGTATCCCGTTTTCCACGTCACCTGCATCACGCACCGCAAAGACCCAATCTACGCCGCAACAGTAGTCGGCAAGCCGCCGCAAGAAGACGCCTGGATGGGCAAAGCCGTCGAGCGCATCTTCCTCCCGCTGATGCGGCTGACCATTCCCGAACTTGTCGACATCAACCTTCCCATTGAAGGCGTCTTTCACAACCTGATGATCGTCTCGATCCGCAAGTCCTATCCCGGACAAGCCCGCAAAGTAATGAACGCCATCTGGTCGCTAGGCCAGGCGATGTTCACGAAGTGCATCGTCGTGGTGGATGAAGACGTAGACGTGCAAGACCTGGCCGATGTAACTCTGAAGGTGTTCAATAACATCGACCCCGAGCGCGACATCCAGTTCACGCTAGGCCCAGTAGATTCGCTAGACCATGCTTCGCGCCTGCCCGATTACGGTTCGAAGATGGGCATCGACGCGACACGTAAGTGGTCAAGCGAAGGCTTCACGCGTCCTTGGCCCGACGAAATCACAATGGACGCAAAGACGCGCGCGCTGGTGGATGGCAAGTGGAAAGCGCTGGCGAGGGAGTTGGGGATTGAGTGAAATGGACTGGCGTCAGTACGAGCGCGAGATCGAGAAAGAATTCCGAGAAGCATACCCCTCTGCACAAATTACCCCTAACGCCCATGTGACTGGCAAGTTCTCGAAAGTCGGGCGCCAAATAGATCTCCTCATCGAAGAGCAAGCAGCCGACTTTTCTTTCAGGATCGTTGTCGATGCAAAGCATCGCGGAAGGAAGATCGACGTTACCGATGTAGAAGCCTTCATGGGATTAGTGCGTGACGTAGAAGCTCATACGGGGGTGATGGTTGCCCTTGAGGGCTACACGCCTGCGGCCATAAACCGCGCTCATCATGATGATCTTGATCTTATCCTTGATGTCCTTAACTTCGACGAATTGCAAGAATACCAAGGCCGGGCCGCAATTCCGTATTCGGGCGAGAATGGTGTATCTATTGCGGCCCCTCTTGGGTGGGTTGTTGACGCAACCAAGAGGCACGACGCGGTAGCATGGCTGTATCAGCGGGGTGTGACGTTCGACGAGGCCTTCAACAACAAGGAGGTTATGTATGTCGGCTTTTGGAACAAAAAGGATAAACAAATTAATACGCTTGATATGCTACTGGAATATCAAAAAGAATATATGACAAAGGACGTGCCCGAAGCTGAGATTCAGCTGCTGGGCGGTGTAAAGGGGCAAAGAGTGGGAGCCAGAACGCTCATTAGACGCTTCAAGAAAATGCGCGACTCCCCTCTCGAGTTCACGGGGTTTATCGACTTTGAGAATTTCATTTTCATGTGCGTCCTCTTCACACCGCCCGAATTAGAGCGCAAGAACCTTCGGAAACTTCGATTCGTCATCAGAGATGCCTTCCCCATCAAGGTCACCTACGACCATACACACGCAATCGCGAAAGCTCGGGAGCAACTCAGGGAACAGCCTGCCGCCGACAAACGCGCAAGTCTGTTATGTCAAATTGGATGCTGGCAGCGCGAGATGGGACAGTTGCAGGACGCTAAGCGGTCCCTCGAAGAAAGCCTCTCGCTAGTCCAGAACAACCATAAAGGCCTGACTCAGCTTTTCTTGGTGCTGATGGGGCTTGGCGATAAGGGCGGAACACTCAATCTCATACGACGCATGCTCCGCATTGACCCCCATAATCCGACGGTCTTCCGAGAATGCTTCAATTACACCGGAGAGGTCGGAGTTACGGTTCCCGATCTGCTTGAGCTCTTCGCGACCCTGAAGACAGACTATGCTGAGGACGCACTGGTCCAAGCGAACTGCGACTTCTACGCAGGCCAGATGCTGAAGGGTAGCAACGTTGAGTTGGCAAAGAAACACTTGTTGTCGGCGCGAGCCAACTTTGAAAGGGTTTTTCCTCGCGAGCACTACGTGTTTGATATTCTGCGTTCCGTTCTAGGACAACTCCCAAACTGACGCCTGGTGCCGGGTTGCCCCATCCTTGCGCGTTCTGTGCGCAAGGGTGGGATTCCACGGTAGCCGCCTGCTTGGGATTTTCGCGCCGATGGTTCCAAGGTCCAGTGGCGTCGCTCGGTCGTGGCGGAAAAATCCAAAGAGGTAAGGGCTCGTGGAATCCCACCCTTCGTGAAAAGCACGCGAAAGTTGGGGCAGCCTCGATTCGTTTTCGGGACGGCAAAAAACATGGGCGTGGGAGGGCTGAGCCGCTTGCACCCGGCTTGCCCTATCCTTGCGCGTTCTGTGCCGCAAGGGTTGGCTTCCAAGTCCTCAACTGGGGAAACTGATTGGCGTCGAAAATGGCTAATTATGGTATATTATCTATACCTTTATTATACAGATATTGCATATCGCGCTGAGATTGTATGAAGTTCGAGTACCATCCCGAGAAGAGTGCACAGAACAAGATTAAGCACGGCATCGATTTCGAGGCGGCCCAGCCCCTTTGGGCGGATCCGATGCTACTGGAAATCCCAGCCCGCACCAGCGATGAACCGCGGTGGTTGCTGATCGGAAAAATCGGTGAAAAGCACTGGTCGGCGGTCATTACTCGGCGAGGGGAGAGCATTCGATTGATTTCCGTGCGGCGTTCGCGCCCGGAGGAGGTGACCATCTATGAAAGCGAAGACACTGAAAGTGAAGACATCGACGGCGAAGGCATTTGACCGCAAATTCGATTCCGGCGCGCGCGTAACCGATCTTCTCCAACTGGATCGAGCCCGTCGGGTGGGCACCGAGGCAAGACGCGTGAACGTCGATTTCCCGGCATGGATGGTCGAATCTTTGGATCGCGAAGCTCGCCGCCTCGGAGTAACTCGGCAGTCGCTCATCAAACTCTGGCTGGCCGACAAATTGGAGCAACCTGTTTCCGCCGAAAGACGATAGAGGCGTGCTCTACCCTCGCGCGTTCGGTGCGCAAGGGTGGGGTTCCACGGTAGCGGCCTGCTTGCGATTTTCGCGCCGATGGCTCCAAGGCCTAGTTCTTGTCGCGCCACTCGGTCGTGCCGGGAAATCCAAGAGGTAAAGGTTCGTGGAATCCCACCCTTCGCGAAAAGCGCGCGAAGGATGGGGCAGCCTCGTTTTCGTTTTCGGGACGGAAAACATGGGCGTGGGGAGCACGCGCCCCAAAGAGCCACCTGTTCTCTATCCGTGCGACCATGCGTTTGTCTCCTTGTCAACCTGACGCCTGCTCAGTTCAAGAAAATTGACGGTGAGTTGTATCATTATTACGCGTGGCATTTCCTATTAAAATTTGTGCGGTGTGCTCGGAAGAGTTCGAATTGAAACCGGGGAAGCCTGGTTTTGCCAACCGTTGTCCGGCGTGCAGCGAACCCGAAAACGCCGATCCTGCAGCGAAGCCGGCCGCGGACGCCGACGAACGCAAGGCTCTCAACGAAGCTCGCAGGCACGCGATGCGTGACCTTCTCTATCGCAAGGATAGCTAACGCTCCGTGCTCGGTGCCCAACTTCGCCGTCTTTCGGACACTGCCCCAGACGCAAGCTGCAATCACTGCCCCGCCCCCGTCCCCACTAAAGTCAAGTGCGCACATCACAGACTTCTAATCCATCCGATGCGACAATATCTGTTTGATTGGGGCAGAGAAGAAGTGTGCCGTTTCCTATTGACGGCCCTCGGAGCTGCCCCAAAACCATTTTCAGCGCTTTTAGAGGGGGCAACTCCTTATTCCGGAATACTTTCCATATAAGTCCAAGGCGCTCAAGACTTTGGGAAAATATCCGCGCTAAAGTCTTGATTCCAATAGACCGGGGGTAGGGGGTAGGGTTATCAACTGACAGATAGTTGGCGCGACTCAAACGCGTTCGGCCATGACAAAGCGCGACCGCAGCTTGAGGCTGCTGCGAACTTGTGTTCTCATAGGATCTGCGACGGGTCGTGGGGGCTTGTCAACGCGCCGAACCTTTAACTTTCAAACTAACCTTCGAACCACGAATCCCTCTGAAGGAGAAAATCATGAGCAAAGTGCCGTACATTCCAGAAGGCTACAACACCGTCACCCCTTACCTCGTCATCAAGGGAGCCGCGCAGGCGATCGAGTATTACAAGAAAGTCTTCGGCGCGACCGTAGTCGTCCGCATGGATGGCCCCGAAGGCCGCGTCGGGCATGCCGAGTTGCAGATCGGCAGTTCGCGCATCATGCTGGCCGACGAAAACCCAAGTATGGGCGCCACCAGCGCAACCACGATCGGGAATAGCCCCGTGAGCCTCTATTTGTACCTGCCCGATGTCGACAAGGTAGTGGATAAGGCCGTCGCCGAGGGCGCAAAAATCCTGAAGCCGGTCCAGGACCAGTTTTATGGAGACCGCTCGGGCTTCCTGCAGGATCCGTTCGGACATTTCTGGGGCATCGCAACTCACGTCGAGGATGTGTCTCCGCAGGAAATGAAAGAGCGTATGAAGAAGGTCATGCAGGCGGCGTAGAATCAGCTCTCAGCCGACAGCCATCAGCCATCAGGAACATCTCAATGGTTTTGCCAGATGGCTGGCGGCTGACGGCAGTCTCCACGAAAGGACTTGTCTTATGCTTTCTAGCGGTAATCCCTTTCCGAATTTTTCGCTTTCGAATCAGGATGGCAAGACCACCAAGCTTGACGATTTCGCGGGCCACTGGTTAGTGGTCTACTTCTATCCGAAGGACGACACGCCCGGCTGCACGATTCAGGGCAGGTCATTCTCGGCAACCAAAGCGGACTTCGATACCGAAGGAATCAAAGTCGTGGGCGTAAGCGCCGACGACGTTACCTCGCACAAGAACTTTCACCACAAGTTCGCCTTCAAGATTGACTTGCTGTCAGACCCCGACGCATCGCTGATGAAAGCTCTCGGCATCGGCCAGTCGGAATGGAAGGGAATGAAGTTCTGGGACCGCACTACATTCGTTGTCGATCCCAAGGGCATCATTCGCAAGGTGTATGAGAAGGTGAATCCGGAAGGACACGAGAAGGTTCTGCTCGACGATATTCGAGTGCTGCAGATGAAGGCAGCGTAGACTCCGCGGGATCATTATTGGCAACGACTATTCTGCGGAAGTTGTCGGAGCGAGGCTTCCGCTCCTCAACGGGCGGAAAAGTGTTGTCGCCAGGCCTTCGGCCATCACGGTGGGAAGAATGCGAAAGAGGCGTGCCTTCAGATCGCGGTAGCCCTGGATTCCGGCGAAGAGATCGCTCATCAACTCGCGAAACTTGTCGCTTTGCGCGGTGAGAGCGACCATGCGTTCAGGAACGCTGTCACCGAAAACCTGCCCGCGATAGAATCGGTCGCAAACGCGGGCGGCCAACCGCAATTCGGGAAGGACTTCTTCTTCCAGCCGCTGCTTGTAGTCCTGAGGGCGCTCCGCCACGAGAGCTTCCGCGCACAATTCCGCGGAGCGTAGCGCGTAGTAGAGGCCTTCTCCGGTAATCGGGTCGACCAGTCCCGCGCTATCGCCGACCATTGCCCAGCCATCGCCTGAAACTTCGAGCGCTTCCATGGTTTGCGCGCGCAGAGAAGGCAGGATGTGCGAGTAGAAAGTCGCACCGTCGAGGGAAAAACCGTTCTGGTCGAGCCACTGCTCCAGCAAATGCCGCAACGCGCGTGTGGATGTCTCTCCCATCTTTCCGGCGATGCCGGCAGAGACGTGGTCGGGACGCGGGAAGACCCAGATATAGCCGCTGATTCCGCTCAGGAATTGAATCTGCATCAAGGCCGTGTGAACGGGGATGAAGTAGCCGGCCGTGGCCATCAGATCATGCGGCGAAATGGGCGCAGCGAATTGGCCGCGAAACGGATTTCGCGCGCCGGCCGCGATGACGAGATGCGATGCGCTGTACTCACCGTGCGGAGTCGCCAATCGCCAGTCTCCGGCTGAACCACCGATACTGGTAACGCGCTCGCGGTACACATTCGCGCCGGCGGATCGTGCGCGCTCGAGGAGCAACCCATTCAGCGCTAGGCGCGAGAAGACCGCGACGGGATGCTGCAAACGCAAACGCACGCGCTGGCCGCAGGAACTGATCAGTTCACAGTGCTCGACGGACTTGCTTTGCGCGCCGGCTTCGGCGAGAAATGGATATTGCTGCAGGGCCTTCCATGTCAGTCCGCCGCCGCAGGGTTTTTCCCACGCCAGCTTTTCGTCGAAGACGGAAACGTCGCGGCCAGCGGCAGCCAGCAGCGAAGCGGCGAGGGCGCCTGCCGGACCACCTCCAATGATCGCGATGGGGTGATGGGAGGTCATCTCTGATATGGATTTTGCCACAGATGAGGCGAGGAGCAGGGAGCGAGTTGATATTTGATGAACGCAGTCAGCAGGCACGCGGCTGCTGCCGCCGTGCCTGCGGTGATCCTATGGAGAGAGAGGTCAACTGCGTTTCGGCAAGCCCGCTGGTTAAAAGTCTACTGCGGTGTCGTCGCCATATTCAGCCCCTGGTAGATGAAGAGGCCAGCAATCACGAGGAGCATGACTCCTGAGAGCGTGCCAAGAATCTTGAGGATGGGAGTAATCTTCCTCATCTTGTTGAGGACTTCGGCGTGATCCTTCTGCATTTGCGATTCCGTTTCGTTGAGCACGATCGAATCGTCCTCGTGCATCGAGAGGGTGCTCTTGTAGATCATCAAGATGATCAGAATTCCGGTCAGGATACCCCATGCCACCAGCAGCCCGAACATAGGAGTCATACGTCACCTCGGAGCTGAAATCGGGCCAACTCCCGTTGCCATTCGCTGCCGTGACGGTGCTATGCCGTCCGGCGGTTCGGGCCAGGCCCCTACTGCGCACGATTATAGACCCGTTGGCAAGTGGGTGCGACTTTGTTGTTTTCCCGGGCATCTAAGCAGTGGCGGAATTGGGCTCCAAACCAGGCCGAAAGTGCTGGCAGAGCGGGCGGGGGCCTCTGTTATAATCGCGTATTAAAGGAGATATCGAGAATGGCAACGACCACCACTACACCTGGAACTCAACCGAAAACCACCGGACCGGCCCTGACCCCGAGTGCAGTCGCTAAGGTCAAGGAAATCATGGCGCAACAGAATCCAATTCCGGCGGGACTGCGGCTTTCCGTGGTCGGTGGCGGTTGCTCCGGCTTTCAGTATTCGATGGCGTTTGAGAATGGCGCCGGCATGATGGACAAAGTTTTCGATTTCGACGGCTTGAAGGTTTACGTGGACGCGACTTCCTTGATGTACCTGGGCGGCGCGAACGTGGACTATGTCGAGACCCTGGAAGGCGCTGGATTCAAGTTTGAGAATCCGAACGTGAAGAGCACTTGCGGTTGCGGCTCTTCGTTCAACGTTTAGTTTGGTTGGAGTTTCACGAGCCCCGCGTTCTGCGCGGGGCTTTTTCATTTGGAGTTAGTTGTTTGGAGGGTTATCACCAGGATTCTGTGGGCTCGGCGGAGCGGGGTTGGAAGGATTTGGCGACTGGCCGAATCCGCCAGTGGGCTGTTGCCCTGTGGCGGGCTGGCCGATGGGTTGTCCGATGCCGCCGCCTTGAATGGTGAGGGGCTGCCACGGCCCGATCAGCAGGCCTCCGCGATCCGAGTTGGGATCATAGATGAAGTACCAGTCGGTGTAGTGAGTCTTTTTGTTGAACTCATGGATCGCCTTGTCTTTTTTATTCGTGCTGGCAACGCCGACGATGGCGCCGCCGCCGAATACCTGCCCGTTCGGTCCGGGGCTGCCGGTGCCCGAACCTGATGGGCCGTTGCCTGGGCCTGAGTTGGGCGTGCCCGCAGGATTATTGGGATTCGACGATCCTGAAGAGTCTGAGCCCGAGTTGCCTTGCCCGCTGCCCGGATTGGAAGAGCCGGAATTGTCGGTGTTGGCGGGATTGTTGGCCTGATTTTGAGAGGGGGATGGTGTTCCGCCCGGTTGGTTCGTGTGTCCGAATGTATTCTGAAAACCGCCTGAGTTCGGAGATCCTCCCGGACCAAAGGGGCTCGGCGATCCACCTGGGGCAGGAAGTCCACCTGGCCCTGGCGTCCCGCCCGGCCCCGGAGTCCCTCCGAGCACGGGCCCGTTATTGAGCATGACATCTTGCATGTGCAGGGGCTTGAAATCGCGCTCTTTGTGGGCTTGCGAATCCCAGCTCATGGGATCTTTGTAGCGCTTGCGGAGATAGCGGATATGGTTGGAGTTCTCCAGTTCCTCAAAACTTGTCGGGTAGCGTCCGACCTTTTTGTAGAAACGCTGGATGGCGCGCATGTACATGGTGCCGCGATGACGCAGTTCATCTTCGCGGTCCCGCTGCACCTGCTGCTTCATGCTCGGCAGGACAGCCAATAGCGCGACCGCCATGAGCGCAAAAATCAGCATCAAGCTGATCAGCATGTAGCCGCGCTGGCCGGCCATTTGTAATTTGCGATTTGTAATTTGCGATTTCAAACCGCTCATCCTTGCGTTAACGGAATACTCTGCCGGTTGTTATTGAGCACGTCTTCCATTTCGACGGCCGTATTGGTAATGTGCAGCACGCGATAGCGACGGTCGACGATGTCGCCTTCCCCGGCAATGAAAACGTCTTCTCCCTGCACCAGAAAGACCCGTTTCGCTTCACCCGGTTTATTGGCGAAGCCAAAAAACTTCAAATTGATCGGGGGCGGAGGCGGAACGGGGGGAGGCATGCGGATCTCGGCCTGTTGATTTTTGTCGGTGGCCCCAGTCCGCTTGGGCTTGTCGATGGTGGGCAGCGAGCCGGCGACAAAAATGTTCCTGCCGTTGCCTGCATACTTGATGTCCTCGCTTTGCGCGAGCAGGTTTAGATCGAGCGTGGGATCGAGCCGGGGTTCGGTGATGGGCACCATCTTTCCGGATGCTGTACGCCGCATGGCGGGATGCGCCGCGGCTGTGGAGGCGGGTTGCGTGGGCACGGACGCGGTCTCGCTCGAGGAGGGCCAGAACTGATAGGCTAGCGAGAGCAGTGCGATTCCGCCCAGCACCGCGAGGGCGATCAACTGCTTCCGATTTTCCGTTCCCAGTTTCACTCAGGCGCCCCGCAAATAACTGTGAAGCATAATAGACAGGTGAACGGGTCCCTTGCTTTCTCCGGCCAGGTCCACACCGTCAACGGTGAAAAACATTCTTGAGCGTTCCACCGTATTGATGAAGCGCACGAGTTGCAGATAGTCTCCCGCGAAACTGCCTTGAATTTCCACGGGCACGACGCCGGAAGTCTCCGGGTCCTCTTCCTTGTATTTTGCGGACAGGATGTGGATCCCGTTCTCGGCCGCGAGTTTGCCCAGTTCGGTGGTCAGCTCGGAATCTTTGGCGGCAAATCGGTCCTTATAAAAGTCGCCAATCTGATTCTTGGCGAGCACAATCTTCTGGGGCATGCCGCGCAACGGTTCCACGTCTCGCGTCTTCTTGCGATATTCGGCGAACATCTGGTTCAGTTGGGTCTGGCGCGACTCGGCCGAACCCACCAGCGGAGAGAATAGAACTCCCACCGCTATCACGTCGGCGACGACCATGGCGGCAACTGCGATTTTCAGATTCCGGCGAGTGCTTTGCAAATCCGGCATTACTTGTCGCTTCCTTTCCCTTCCTCCGGAATATACGTCGCCACCACCTGCGCGACCACGCCCTCGGCCGATTCCGATTCTGCCATGAGCTGCGCATTTCGAAAACGGGAGGAGCCTTCCATGCGATGGACCAGGTCCACAGCCGCGGAGCGGTTCTCTCCGAGAACCTTCATGTCCAGCAGCATTGCGTTCTGCTCGTTGAATTCCGGGCGCAGGGAGATTACGTGGAGATTAGGGGGCATGACCTGCTCGAGGTCTTCGAAAACCAGCGTCCAGGAGAAGGATTTTCGGCGGATTAGGCCATTCAGGAACTCCGATTGGTCGCGCGTGCTGCGGTTGGCGGCCATTTCGAGGAACGTTTGCGCTTCGGTACGTTCGTGGTCGCGGCCGGCGATCATCTGCTGGAGCTGCGCGATGTTGTGGCGGTCGCGTCCGGCTACGATCCACCCGCGCACCGTCCAGCCGAGCAACGCGACCGTCACTACGGCCAGCAGCGCCACAGCCGTTCCCCAGCGCATCCAGAATTCGCGCGCATCTTCGTAAGGGNNCCTACCACGCCCGCCATGCGCCAGCGCGGGACCGTGCCCGAAGTGGACCCGATTTGTGTTGACGTGATCAGTTCTTCCACCTGGGCGCCCGACTGGCTCTTGAGCGCGATCGCGGCGGCATTGGTTTCGGGCAGGCCGGCCACGTACACCCGCTCAATATTCAGGTTGTAAGTATCCTGGAAGAAGACAACCGACGGATACACTTCCTCTGCGAGTTGGTCTCCGGTAATGGTGACGCCGCGCACGTTTTCGAGGGTGCGGATCAAAAGCAGGTGTTCCTGATCGAGAATCGCAATTCCGATCGTGCGCGCATCTACCTTGACGACCAGCGTCGGGCGCTCCGCGTCCGCGGCACCGAGGGCCGCCAGCATCGAGGGCATGACGACGCCCGGGCTGTAGCCGGCATCCCGGAAAGCCGATTCATATTCCTCGAGCACGCTCTTCAGCACGACTGCAGCCACAACTTGCATCGCCTTGCCGATTGTTTGCGGATGGTAGGAAATACGGGCATCTTCGGGATCGAACGGCAGCGATTTTTTGAGGCGGAAGCGGACCACGGCTTCCGCTTCCTCGGCCTTTGCCGGCAGCGTTTCGAAATCCAGCAGCACCACGCGCACTGAATTATCAGGCAGGATGGCAATCACGTCGCGGGACCGCCCGCCAACGCCGCCCAGCGTGCTGGCAATGGCCTGGCGCAGGGCATCGCCGTTGCGTAAATTGGGTTCCATCAGATCCGGGATGACGGTCCCGGGCGCGAGTTCACGCGCCGAGGAGACTTCCACCATGCGGCCCTGATCAGCCGCGCGCCCTGCCAGAACCCGATCAGCCGCGACTTCGCAGGCAAGCGTGGGACGACGACCGGATTTAGAAGAATTCATCATTGTTGAGCGCAGGCTAAGCATGCCGTCTCGGAAGTTTCACGAACCATGACGTAGTTCATCGCAGTCCCAATATTATCCCCTACATTGATGTCGCAACAGTTACTTCCCCGGATGCCCGGATGACACTTTAAGGCAACCAGCGAGTAACGCCGACTCAGCGCATGGTCTCGATAAAGGTGACCTTGTTGATTTCCTTCAGCGTGGTAAGCCCCTGACGCACTTTATCGAGCGCCGATTCGCGCAGGAAACGCATGCCCTCTTCGCGGGCCGCGCGCCGAATTTCCGACGTGGGCTTCTTCTCCAGAATCATTTCGCGGATTCGATCCGTCAAATCGAGCAGTTCATGAATCGCGGTTCGGCCCCGGAACCCTGTACCGGCGCACTCGATGCAGCCTTGGCCCTCATAGAGCGCGACCTGGGACCACTGCTGCGGGTCCAGACCACTGGCCTCCAGCACTTCCGGCGGGTAGTGCACGGCGGTCCGGCAGGACTCGCAAATCAACCGCACCAGCCGCTGCGCCAAAATGCAGTTCAAAGCCGAGACAAAATTGTAGGGCTCGACGCCCATGTTCAGGAAGCGCCCGAGCACGTCGACCACGTTGTTGGCGTGGACGGTAGTGAACACGAGGTGGCCGGTAAGCGCCGACTGGATGGCGATCTGCGCCGTTTCGTTGTCGCGGATTTCGCCCACCATGATCTTGTCGGGGTCATGGCGCAAGATTGACCGGAGGCCGCGGGCAAAGGTCAGGCCCTTCTTTTCGTTGACTGGAATTTGCGTGATGCCGCGCAGCTGATATTCGACGGGGTCTTCAATGGTGATGATCTTGTCTTCGTCGGTCTTGATCTCATTGACCGCGGCATAGAGCGTCGTCGTTTTGCCGCTGCCCGTCGGGCCGGTCACCAGCACCATGCCATACGGTTCCTTGATGTAGCGACGGAAGCGCCGCAGGTCGACCTCGTCAAATCCGACCACGTCGAGCGTGAGCTTCTTGAATTTCTCGCTCATCGACTCTTTGTCGAGCACGCGGAGCACGGCGTCTTCGCCGTGGATCGACGGCATGATCGAGACGCGGAAGTCGATGGCGCGGCCGCTATACTTCACGCGGAAGCGGCCGTCCTGGGGTACGCGCCGCTCGGAAATATCGAGCTCGCTCATGACCTTGATGCGCGAAATGATGGTGGAGTGGTGCTCCTTGCCGATCGGCGCCATGGCGTTGGTGAGCACGCCGTCAATACGAAACTTGATGTACACGGAGTCGTCGCGCGTCTCGATGTGAATGTCGCTGGCTCTGCGCTGCAGTGCCGTGAATATGGTGGTGTCGACCAGGCGGATGATCGGGCTCATGTCCGCGCCCGAGGTCGCCGTCAACTTGTCGATCGAGATGGTCTCGTCGTTTCCGGCTTCGTCCTCGCGGATGACGTCGAGCGTGAACCCCTCGCTCGCGTCTTCGAGCACGCGCTTGGACTGCTCGGTCTTTTGCAGAATGTCGGAGATCTGCTTCTCGGTCGAAACCTTGGTGATGATGCGCTTGCCCAGCAGCAGGCTGATTTCGTCGATCATCATCAGCTGGCTGGGATTGTCGATCGCGATCACCAGCCGCCCGTCCGCCGTTTCTTCGAGGGGCACGAACTTGTAGCGGAACATCAGATGGACGGGAATTTTTTCGAACAGGTCGTGGTGGAGCTGGAAATCGGTCAGATCGATGAACTCGCAACGGTAGCGGCGCGCAATGTCGCGCGCGCGCGCCAGTTCGTCGGGAATCGCTGCCGGTTCCGGTACGTGCTTTCCGCCATTCCCCGGGTTGACCACCACTGTTTTCTTATCCGCCATTCCAATTCCATTCCTATTTGCAGAGACGCGGTCGCCGCGTCTCGTTTCGCGCCGGAGACGGGGCAAGCCCCGTCTCTACGACAGCCGGGTGCGTTAGTGCACACCCGCTCCCAAGGTGAAGATCGGCATATACAGGGAAATCAGGATGCCGCCGACCACCACCGCCATGACGATCAGGATCAATGGTTCGATCAGCGCCATGGCCGCGCCCAGAGCCGTTTGCACGTCTTCTTCGTAAAACTCCGCCACCGAACTGAGCATCGCGGGCAATGCTCCCGTCGACTCGCCGACTTCAAGCATTTCCACAGCGAGATCGGGAAACAGCTTTTGATCCTCCAGGCTCTTGGCCAGCGCCTGTCCTTCGCGCACGCGGGCCGCGGCGGTCACAATTCCATTGAGCATCTGCCGACTGCTCATGGAGGCGCCTGCCGTTTCCATGGCCGGGACCAATGGCAGACCGCCTTGCAGCAGTGTCGCCAGGATGCGCGAGAAGTTTGCGACCTGATATTTGAGCCGGATTTCGCCGATGAGCGGAAGCGCGAGCATAACCTTGTCGATAGCGGCCGCGCCGCGATCGCTCTGCTTCCAGCGCCAGGCCGCGAAAACCGCAACCGCGAGCACGAGCAACACGATCCAGCCATATTTCTGGGCGTGCAATCCAATCGCCAGCATGACGACAGTGATTGCCGGCAGCTGCGCACCCATGTTATCGAACAGGTCGGCGAATTTCGGCACCACGTAGGTGATCAGAAAAGCCAGCATGATGGTGACGACTGAAACCAGCAGCGCCGGGTACACAAGCGAGACGAGAAGCTTTTTCCGGAAAGTTTGCACCATGCGCTGGTATGAGATGTAGCGGCTCAAGACTTCTTCCATGCTGCCGCTTTTCTCGCCCGCCATCAGCGTGGTCGTGTACATCTTGGGGAAGACCTGCTGGGCCGCGAACGCGTCCGATAGCAACTCGCCACCCTTGACCCGGTCGCGGACATTCTCGAGCAGCCTCAGCAACGACTTATCCCGCTGGCGCTTGATCAGCAGGTCGAGCGCCGTCAAGATGGGCAGGCCCGCCTTTATGAGGGTGAGGAACTGCTGGTTGAAAATCAGGAACTTCTCGAGGTTGAGNNCATGTGGCCTTGCTCGTCCGCGACTTTGACCAGGAACTCTGCCATGGGGCGATGATCTGATTTTTGGTTCTTAAACCAAGTGTAACATTGTGCTGTGAAAGCGCTTACGCGTGGGCCTCGGAAGGTGGTACACAAGTAACCACTCCTCGGTTTGCTCCTACGGGCTAAGTGCTCCTTCCACCGTTTCGACTCCTGCTGGAGGGCTGAAGTGGAACTGACTGTCGGCCAGATCCACATTTTCCTTCCATCCGGAAAAGCGGAATTCCGTTGTGCCGCCGTCCGGTTCCATCAGAACGATGCGTACGATCTGATGGGCGGGCGTGACCTCAAGTTGCACCTCGCTCAAGCTCTCGGCCATCGCTTTCGGTACGCCCCGTAGCAACGTATCGCCGACGACCATCGGGGATTGATCTGGAGCTTTCGAAAGTCCCTGTAATTCATTCTCCAGCTTGGTTTTGCCAAGCAGGAATGCGATGGGGGACCGAACGTCATCCAAGTGCCGAAAATCGGTTCTTCGGAGCTGTCTTTCCGCCGGCAAGTAAAACCACACACTCTGGCCGTCGCTGACAAACAGCTTCACTCTCGGAGAACGGTATTCCCATCGCATCTTGCGCGGCTTTTTCAGCCACAGTGTGCCCGATTCCTCTCGCTCCGTACCCGCGCCGCGGTAGATTTCGGTAAAGTCAGCTTCCAGGCTGCGGAGGTGGTTGTAGTGATCGTCGACCGCCCTGGCGAATTGGTGGACATCCAGCGGGCGCGGATCCGGTTGATGAACATCCAGTGCGGGCACGCAAACGACTGCTCCCAGCACCGCCAGGGCGGTCGGCCAAAATGCGAAACAGCGGTTCAATTCGGGGACCCCTCGCACGATCTTACACTCGGATTGTTGAGTCCGGGTTACCAGGATAGGAATGCGTCGGCAATCGTCATTGGGTGAAACGCCGGACGCAGGTTCGGACTGGCAGACCAACAGTGTCCAATGTCACTGACACGTGGCAATTGCCAACTCAGAATAGCCCGGAGGTCGACCATGGAACCAAAGCAACATCGCTGCGAGACCTGTCGCCTGCGCGCGCTGGCGGAGAAAAAACCGCAGTCCCTGCTGGCCCGCATTTGGCGCTGGCACACGGGGTGGTATCCGGGCTGGAAATCCTACCAGCGCTTGCTCGCCGAGGCCGCGAAACGCCCGGCAGCATAGTGCCGGATCAACTACTTCACTTTGTATAGTGAGCACTGCTCCGTGCGGCTCACTCGTTGCAGCCATTGCGATTCTGCGAGCGCTGATTCCAGCGCCGGGTTGTGGTAGACGATCCAAACCGGGCGCGGAGTCTTCCTCCATGACTCCTGCAGATGTCGGATGACCTGTCTTAATCGCACCTCCGGCAGAGGGTTGAATAGATACACCACCAGCGGCGTTTCGGGAAAGACGAGCTCTCGCGCGTCCATGCAGACTGATTCGATCGCCATACCGCGTGCACTTGGCGTTCGTGCCTGATACGCCGCAATGTTCTCCGCAGCAGCCCGGTGCAGTCCGGCAATCAGCTCCACGCCGACAATTTTCTGAAACGGATAGTCCGACGCCATCAGCAGCGTTCGGCCTTTGCCCGACCCGATGTCGATGAACGTGAATTCGCGGAAATCGATGGACAGCGCGGCCATCATTTCGCGAAATGCGGAGGGATCGGTTGCTTGATAGGGCGAGTGAAAGATCCCAAGCAGCCGCTCGCGCCAGGCCACGGTCCCGGTGGTCGTGTTGACGCGGTGCTCCCAGTCATATTCCATGTCGCCATAGCGCGAGCGGCGCCGTTCCGGCGTGGAATCGCGGAGGAAGCCCCACAGTTCGGCGAGCAGCAGGGAAGCGGCGGCTGGAACGCCCTTAGTTCGCGCGTGTTCGCGCCACCAACTGCCGAGCGCGCTGCGAAGTTGTCTGGGAAAATCCGCCGGCACGAGAGGATGCTAACAAAAGGGCGCGCGCTGGGTCACGGAACGATCAACGGGGGTTCCGGCCGACGAGCAGGGTACGGTTTTGAAAATTGCCGTCGCTTACGGCCTTGCGGTCTTGCCGGGCGGGAGACCCTTGGTGATGTAGAGAAGGACACTTGGATCCTGCACTTCAATCCGCCCATCGGACATGAGCTTGTAGGGCTTGCCATTGGGGTCGGCCGGTTTTCCGCGGATAAATCCTGCGCGTTCCAGGTCGCTCATGGATGTGGGCAGGTGACCGGTCTGCTCGCGATATTTTTCGACCAGTTCTTCAAGGCGGGTAACGTCTTCGTCTACGCGCAGCGCGACCAGGTGCTGAACGGCATTGTATTTGATATCGGGTTGGTTGGTACTCTGGTAAGTCGTATACCAGAGCATGCGCGCAGTTTCAAATTCGCCCGCATGTTGCGCCATGCGAGCCGCCAGCACGGGCATAAACTGATGGGTTCCGGGAAGCCGCGCCCCAGCCCAGAACGCCTCGGAGGCTTTGCCGTAGTCCTTCAATTCGGTGTAGTAGAGAAACCCGAGGTCGTAGTAAAGACGCCACTGGTCGGGGTTGTGCGCGATTCCGTATTGCAGCAGGCGCAGTGCCTCGTCGGGTGATCCAGCCCCATTGGGAGGTTTCGGTGCCAGGAAATTGGCGCCCAATTGATAGGGGGGGAGCAGGCGAGGATCCAATTCGGTGGTCACCTGCAACAGCGGCGCGAGCAGGTGGAAGTCATCCGACATCTGGTTGTGCTGGTAGCCGAAATATTGCACCGCCCGCGTCCAATAGATGTCGGCCAGCAAGCCGGTGAAGCCCAGGGACATTCGGCGCAAGGTTTTGGGTGACCGAAAGTAGAGTGTTTGCTGCGCTTGCGATTGCAAGCCGAGGCGATCAATGGCATGCAGGGTCGCGACGGCGCAGGCCATCGAACCGAGCAGTACGATGGTGGCAATCCTCGTGACGAGCCGCGAGGAATTCATTTCAAGTTCCGGCGCTGGAAGATGAGCACCGCTCCCGAAATAGCGATCGTGGAATAGAGCAGCGCGTAGAGCGTATTATAGAGAATCAGGCGGCCGGGTACGCCATCGCCGTGCGCCGCCTGATTGATGATATTGAAGGCAGAAAAATTCGGCACCACATAGGCGCATACCGTCATAAGCGCGCCCTTAAGGCCGGTTGCCATACGCGCAAACCCCCGTAGCTCGTCCGACAGACTGCCCACGGCAAACAGGGCAAACGTGAACAACGCCGACATAATCGGGGTAGAAAACGACGAGAAAAACAGCGCGAGCGCACACACGACGAAGAACTCAAGCACAATGAAATAAAGCGCGGCCAGCACCGGCAAGTCCGCTTTTTCAAAGTGGCGGGCCACATAGAGCAGCGCCAGAAACACGCCAATGGCCATGAAGAACGTGTTAACCACCAGAGTCCCGGTCAACCCGAAGAACTTGCCGACCACGAATTCCCAGCGGCGCACAGGCCGCGAAAGCACGGTGTAGAGCGTCTTTTTATCGATTTCCTTGGAGACCAGGCCAATGCCGATGAAGATCGCAATCACCACTCCGAACAGCGAGACCGCGGTCAGGCCGAGGTTGATAACGACCAGCCTTTCCACGTCGATGGAAATCTCGCCCACCAGAATGGCCGCGGCCGAAATCAGGAGCGCAAAAGCGATCAGGTTGTAGAGAACGCGGTCGCGCACCGCTTCCCGAAAGGTGTTGAAGGCAACGAAAGCAATCCGCGACTTCATGCGCCCGCCCCCTTTCCGCTCTCTTTCGGCCGTAGCTTCTCCACGTAATATTCTTCAAGCGAGCTGCGGACTGGCGTCAGGGAAATCAGCCGGATGCGCTCCCGGTGCAGGATATCCAACACTTCTTCCTGCTGTCCCTGCTGAATCACCGCGTTGACCATGTCGCCGCTCACGCGCGCCTCGATTGCCATGCTGGTCAGGGCAGCGGGCACGCTCGGGGCGCAAAAGATGATTTCAACCTTGCCTTGCGATTGCGGCGTCAACTCGGCGACTGCGCCCACGCCCTGTAGTTCTCCCCCATGAATGACCGCAACGCGGTCGCACAGAGCCTCCGCGTCCGACAGGATATGGGTCGAGAAGAATACGGTTTTGCCTTCGCTGCGCAATTGCTGGATCAGTTCGCGGACTTCGCGCCGTCCCATCGGATCGAGTCCCGACATCGGTTCGTCCAGAAACACAACCTTCGGGTTGTGCAGGACCGCTTGCGCCAACCCCACCCGCTGCAGCATGCCCTTGGAATACTTGCGCAATTGCACGCCCGCCGATTCCACGAGCCCCACCTGTTGCAGCATGGCCGCCACCCGCGCGGAACGCTCCTTGGCCGGAACACCCGAAAGCTGGGCGTAGTAGGTCAGTAGCTCGCGCGCCGTCAGGTGATCATAAAAATAAGGCTGCTCGGGAAGGAACCCGATCTGCGCTTTTACCCGAGGATCGTCGATCTCCATCCCGAGGATCCGCGCCGTTCCCGCGGTAGGTGGTACCAGCCCCATCAGGAGCTTGAGGGTGGTGGTTTTGCCGGCTCCGTTCGGGCCGAGGAAGCCAAACACTTCGCCCTGTTCGATGGTCAGGCGCAGGGGACGAAGCGCCAGTTTTTGGCGACTGTGCCAAAAGCCGATGCGATAGGTTTTTTCCAGATCCAGGATTTCAATAGCCGCCATAGACCATGCGTTCTCAGCTGTGGCTTTGTGGAAATTCCATAAAAATTATAAGAGGAACAGCGCGACAGGCAAGCTTGAGGCGAGGCCCGGCAGTTACCAAGGTAAACAGCCGTGGGAGGAAGACCGAACACCTTAACTGCGCGTGCAATCTACTGCAACGGCGCGACTGTGCCATCGCAGGTCGTAATCGTGGTGGTGTTGGCGCGTATTACCGCGTCGGCATAGGAGCAGAAGTAGCGCATGCCATAGTAGTTAAACAAGACCGGAGTAGCGATCACGTTATACGAAGAGGCGGGGGTCCCGGTGACGCTCGCCGACGGAATGCTAAAGCTATATCCGCTCTTGGTGCCAGCGGCCAACACCGTGTCAATCAGGCACGCGCCCGTCGTAGTCGGCGGATTGCAGTTGGTACCGCCCAATGCCGCCAGCGTCGACGCATAGCCCACGGTGGGATAGGTCGAGTTGTAGGTAATCTCCGCGCTGTTCAACAATTTGAGCGTGTTGGCAGCGGCGGCTTCATCGGCCGCGATGCGCGAGCGTAATATGCTAGGTATGCCTAAGCCGGCAATGATCAGAATGATCGCGACCACCACCAGCAGTTCGATAAGTGAAAATCCGTCAGTTCGGCGCATACTGTCTCTCTAAGGAAGCAAACTTCCGCTTAAGTTCCCTTTCGCTTTCCGCACGTTGAATGCCGGAGCCGGGTGTAAAGTGCAGGCTCGTAAGTAATTGAGTCTGTGGTGACTCTGTAAGGGCTCGCCGAGAGGTTCCTTGTTTTGTGCCATTCCGTAGAGCGGATGTGACATTTTATGTCACCAATAACGCGGTTGAGGCGATGGGATGTTAGCAGAGCCTAATGCTGAGAAAGAAATGCGTACAAAAGGAAAAAGGCAGAGGATTTCTCCTCTGCCTTTTCCGGCTTGTACCCTCCCCCAGGTACTTTGCCAAACTACAACTTACTGCAGCGGTGTGCCGCTCGACTGGCAACTGGAACCGCTGAAAGCGCTCGCGCCGTAGCGCACTACACCGTCGGCGGCCGAGCAGAAGTAACGGACGCCCGTCTGGTTCACCGTAATCGGCGCGGCATCCATCGAGTAGGCACCTTGAGGCGTAGAAGTGCTGCCACCCGCGTCCAGGGCGAACGAATAGCCGCTCTTGGAAGTAGCGTTGCTGGCGCCCAACACGTTATCGATCAAGCAAGCAGATGTCGAAGTCGGCACGGTGCTGCCAGTGCAGGTTCCGGCAAGGCTGTTCAGCGTGACAGCGAATCCAACCGTCGGATACGCCGAGTTGTACGCGACTTCAGCAGTATTCACCGTTCGCGTCGAGCCCACCGCGGACGATTCGTTGGCCGCGATACGTGCACGCAGCAGGTTCGGGATAGCGATGGCAGCGATGATCAGGATGATCGCGACCACAATCAGCAATTCGATCAGTGAGAAGCCCTTCTGTTTCCGCATTGATATTTTCCTCGTCTCCGTTTGACTGTTTTGGTTGGATGACCAACTCGGCTCTCACTGTCGCACTCCAGATGCCACGGGCCCAAGTGACCTAAGTCAGATGTCCTTCTGGTGCAAGTCCATGCTTTTTCAATCGCTTTCTACAAGAAAGTCACTATGGCGTAACCGGCAATTGCCCGCATGTGACACTTTGAGAGACCCCAGACTGACAAATTGTGTCAATCCTTCGAACGTTGCAAACGGGCCGCCAGTCGCGACAAAGCGTCGCCCCAACTGGGAGCCTTAGGATGGGAATAGAGAATGATTTGCGGCCGAAAGGCGGTTGCGCCTCAGGATACTGAACGCGGTGAACAAAGCCGGCGTGGCGCTGGCAGAAACGGGCCGCCACCGTCCACCCGAACGTAATGCTGGAGCCTGCTCGGCCTCGCGTTAGAATCGTGACGCGCTGCCACAGAGTGGCGAGTGTTCGGGACGAGACGAGTATTTATTCGACAGCCCCATCTCGATTGAACGACATGGCCGGTCCGCAGCGGCACACGGGAATCCTGTGCCTGCTGTTAGTGGCAGGCACTCTGGCCTCTTACAATCCGATCGGCCATAACCAGTTCATTGAGTTCGACGACTCGGCCTACATCGTTGCCAATCCCCAGGTGCAGCAGGGTATGACGTGGGGTGCGGTGAAATGGGCATTTACGACCTTCCACGCGGGATACTGGCATCCGCTAACCTGGCTCTCTCACGCGGTGGACTGCCAGCTATTTCACCTCAACCCTGCCGGCCATCACTACGTCAATGTGCTGCTGCACGCGATCAATGCGGTGCTTTTGTTTCTCGTGCTACGAAGCGCGACTGGATCCGCGGCGCCCAGCTTTGTGGTCGCCGGGCTATTCGCCCTGCACCCTGTGAATGTCGAGTCCGTTGCCTGGGCCGCCGAGCGCAAGAACGTGCTGAGCATGTTTTTCTTTCTGCTTGTGATGCTTGCCTATAACCGGTATGCGCGTACGGGCCGGAGGACTCTTTACTTTGCAGTGGTCATTCTATTTGCGCTTGGGCTGATGGCGAAGCCGCAGATTGTTACTTTGCCTTTTGTGTTGTTGCTTTGGGATTATTGGCCCCTGCAGCGAATGGGAGCGGAATCCAAGTCCGGGGAGCCATGCGCTCCGCGCACGTTCGGCTATTTAATAAGGGAGAAGATTCCTCTGTTCATCCTGGCTGGCGCCGATTCGCTTGTGATCGTGCTGGCACAGCGCTCCGCGCACGCGGTGCGGAGCGTGTCGGAGGTCTCCTGGCCGGCGCGTTTTGAAAACGCCGGCGTCTCCTACGCGCGCTACCTAGGAAAGGCGTTTTGGCCCTCGCGCCTTGCCGCCATGTATCCACGTTCCGCGCAGCCGGTGCCGCTCTGGCAATTGGCCGGAGCAGCGGCGCTGCTGATTGTTGTCACGGTGCTGGTGCTGCATTGGCGCGACCGGCGCTATCTGACCGTGGGCTGGTTGTGGTTTCTGGGGACCTTGGTGCCGATGATCGGAATCGTCACGGTCGGCGAGCAGGCGATGGCCGACCGGTTCGCATACATCCCGTTTATTGGCTTGTTTGTGGCCGTGGTATGGACGCTGGATTGGTTCATGTCGGGGCATCGGATAGCGCGCATCTGCGGCGCTGGGGCCCTATTCGCCGTGCTTCTCGCTTCAGGATGCCTGACATATCGTCAACTCGGTTATTGGCACGACGATGAAACACTCTGGCGCTATACGCTGCGCGTGACCGAAGACAATTACATGGCGCACGACAATCTTGCGTTTGCGCTGGCCCACGCGGGACGAAGCGATGAGGCCATCGCGCATTTTCGCGCCGCTCGCGCCTTGCACCAATATCCGCCCGATCAGGTTCTGAGATTGGCCCATTATGAGGTGAGGATGGGATACCCGCAGGAGGGGCTCGACGAGTCTCGCGCTGCTCTCGGGGCGTCGAAGGACCCGCAACTGCAGCAGGCTGCCTTCTGCGAGATGGGGCGTGCGCTGCTCGGATTGCGGCGGTATGACGAAGCAGTTCAAAGCTACCGTGAGGCCTTACGCCTCGCGCCCGATAACAGCGATGCTCTGGTCAACAGCGGTTTGCTGGCGCTGCGCGCGGGCGATGTCACTCGGGCGACCGCATATTTCGGTCACGCGGCCGAGGTCGATCCGATTGACGTGAACCTGCTTCTGCTGGCGCAAGCCCTCGGACGCAGCGGCCAGACCGCCGATGCCGAGAGGGTGCTCGCGCAAGCGCGGAAAGTCTCCGCCGACTTCGCCCAGTCAAAGCAAGCTGTAGCGCAATTCCTCGCCCTGGCCGAGCTCAAGCCCTTATAGCACGCAAACGTCGCGGACCCATCATCCCCGCTTCAAAAGCAGGCAGGTGATGTCGTCGTGTTGCGGGGTGTTCCCGACAAACCAGTCCAGGGCCGCCAGCAGATTCTTTAGCAGTTCGGCCGGCGCCAGGGCCGCGCCGCGATCGATCACCCGGATCAGTTCCGGCTCGCCGTATTCCTCGCCTTTCGCGTTCATTGCTTCGACCACGCCGTCGGTGAAAATCACGAGCCAGTCTCCGTTGGCGAGATTTGTCGCTCCCACCTGATAGCTCGCAGTGGCGAGCACGCCAATGGGAATGCCGCCTTCCTCCGGCCGATACACTGCTCCGGAGCTTCTTCTCAGGATCGGCACATTGTGGCCGGCGTTCACATACGAGATGTCGCCGGTCTCCGGATTGAGTTCCGCCAGGAAGGCGGTCGTGAAGCGCGCTCCGCCTTGGCTATTGGAGCAGGCATAGCGATTCAGTTCGAGCGCGATTTGCCCAAGAGCAGCGCCGCTGGTGGCCAGCGTGCGCAAGCTTGCCTGGAAAGTTGCCATCAGCATTGCGGCGGGAATGCTNNATATCCTTGGCGATTTCCAGGTCCCGCTTCATCACCACTCGGTCCGCCAGTTCCAGAAGCAGTACCGCAAAGATCAGCAATGCGCCCCAAAAGTGCAGGTCCAGCTCCTCCACATGGACCTCGCCGGAGCTGCCGCGGAATGTGAATCCGAACGAAGGAAAAAACACAAAAATCAGCCCGAGCAGCAGCAGGACGCGGCGCGCCGGCGAAAGCTTCTCGATGATTGCCCAGAACAGAGTCTTGAACATGTACCAGCCGCGCTGCCTCCGCGACTGTCCCGCTTGCCGGTCCTCCAGTTCCGCGGAGTACAACCGGTAGCTCGAGCGTGCGTCCTTCTGCAGCTGCCCCCAGAGCTGATGAACTTCCAGGCCTTCGCTGACCCGTTGCCAGAAGTGTTGGGCTTTTGTCTTTAGGTTCGGTTGTTGAGCGGTTTGTTGCGGAGCGCTGGCCATCGTCACCGATATTATAGGCGCGCCGTTGCTTCACCCAAACAGCGCCATCTGCTCGTCCGCAAGCGGCGGGTGCGCACGCCGGCTCGTGCGTGCGTGCTCAGCGCCGAAGGCGTACTTTTTTCGCAGCGCTGCCATCAGCCGCGACAGCCGCTCGCCGTATCCTTTCGGCAGAAACGCGCGGTCTCGATATCGCTGGCGATAAAGCTCAACCAGGGCAGGGAACTGCTCTTCCAGGAACGGCAAGAATACCGCAGCCGAACAGGGGTTCAAGAAGAGTGGGTTGGCAAATAC